>JAHIYU010000137.1 GCA_018814885.1 bacterium
ACGGCGGACCGGGCGCGGGCGGCTCCGGCGCCAGCGGCTCTGCGAACTGGCAGTTCAGCTGGACCGGGCCGGCCGGCCAGCGGTGGGCGCGATACGCCAGCTGGTCGACCGCCGTGAGCACCGAGGCCAGCGGCACGTCGCCGCGCGGCGCGGCCAGATCGAAGGACCAGCGCGTGTAGGAGGAGAAGATGCCGACCTGGTCGATGGTCTGGTTCGCGCCGGCCTCGCGCAGTTCGACCGGGCGATCGGCCGACAACACGATCAGCGGCGTCGCCGATCGGCTCGCCTCGACGACGGCGGGCAGGTAGTTGGCGACAGCCGTCCCGGAGGTACAGACCAGCACGGCGGCCCGCCCGGTCGCGCTGGCCCAACCGAGCGCCTTGAACGCGGCGCCCCGCTCATCGATCAGCACCTCGCATTCGGCGCGCTCGTTCGCGTCGGCCGCCAGCACCAGGGGCGTGTTGCGCGAACCGGGCGACAGCAGCCAGCGCGTGCAGCCGCAGCGCACGAGCTCCTCGACCACGGCGCGCGACCAGACATGGTTGAGGGATTCCGTGAACACCGTTTACGCTCCGGCGAAGGGGTCGAGCACGTGTTTGATCTTGCTCTCCAGTTCCTGCCACTCCTGGGCCGGCACCGATCCGGCGACGATCCCCGCCCCGGCGAAGGCCGTCAACCGCCGGTCTGCCACCAGGACCGAGCGGATCGCCACCGCGAGTTCGACGCGGCGGCGGCCGATCGCGCCGACGATGCCGGTATACCAGCCGCGGCCGAAGGGCTCGGTGCGCCGAATCGTCGCCAGTGCCGCCGCGGGCGAGGTGCCGCAGACGGCCGGAGTCGGATGCAGGGCGGCGACGACATCGCCGAGCGTCCGGTCCGGCGCCAGCTCGCCGCTCAGGCCGACAGCGATGTGCGCGACGTCGCGCAGGTTCAACAGGCGCCGCGGCTCTGGCTCGGCCACCCGGCTGCAGAGCGCCGTCAGCCGCCCTACGAGATGATCGAGCACGATGCGATGCTCCCGGCCGTTCTTCTCGCAGGCGAGCAGGTCCTGCGCCCCGTCCGCCGGCGCGGTGCCGGCGATCGCCTCGGTCTCGAGGCGGCCGCCCTCCAGACGGAAAAGCAGCTCGGGAGACAGGCCGAGATAGGCCGCTTCGGCCCGCGGCTCGATCAGATACGCGAAACACTGCGGATTGGCCCGTGCCAGCGTCTCGAGGCAGGCGACCGGGTCGACCGCCCTCGTGAAATCGAGACGGGTGCGCCGCGTCATGACCACTTTCTCGACCGCGCCCCGCGAGACCGCGGCCAGGGTGTCGGCGACGCCCGCCTCCCAGTCGTTGCGCCCGGGCAGATCGACACGCTGGACGAAGGCGCCCGGCGAGACGGCGGCCGCCGCGTCCCGCGGCAGCACCATGCGCTCGAGGCGCGCCGCGAGTTCGTCGCGCACGGCGTCCTCGCGGCTCTGCGCACCGATCGCGACGCACAGGACCAGGCTGACGGTCGCACCGCGCCGGCACAGCATCGTGGCGGGAATCGTGAACTCGAGTGCCGGAAAACCCGACCACAGGGCGTCCGCCGGGCCGGCCGGATCGAAGGCCTGTCCGCCCACGAAAAAGAGCGAATCGTCGGCGGCAGCGGCGAGAATCCCGTCGATGCGGTCGTAGGCCAGACCCGTAGCGTCGGCCGAGTCGGCCTCGACACGCAGGGCCGCGCCGGCGGCGGCCAGTTCGAACCGTCCGTCGCGCGACGACCAGTAGTAACGACGACCGGCCGGCTGTCCGCGCAGCCAGGCGAGGATCTGCACATCGCCGACGGGGACCGAGACCGTCAGCGGCAGGCGTTCGCGGCCGCCGCCGAGCCGTCGCTGCAGGGTGTGGAACCGACCGGTGAAATCGCTTCCTGACAGATCGATGGCCGGGGGGGTGCTGCCGCGACACCAGGCGCTCATACCCACGTCACGCCTTCCCCTCCCGGGCCGTGCGCAATCCCGCCAGACGTTTCAGCAGCGTGTCGAACTGATCGAAATCGAGCGCCTGCTCGCGGTCGGACAGGGCCGTCGACGGGTCCGGATGCAGCTCGACCATCAGGCCGTCGGCGCCGGCCGCGGCGGCGGCCAGGGCGAGCGGCACGACCAGTTCGCGCCGGCCGGCGGCGTGCGACGGGTCGGCCACCACCGGGTAGCCGGACAGGTGGCGGACCTGCGCGATGGCGGCGATATCGAGCATGTTGCGACAGCGGGGTTCGAAGGTCCTGATCCCGCGCTCGCAGAGGATGATGCGATCGTTGCCGCCGCGGCTGACGTACTCGGCTGCCTGGAGCCACTCGTCGACGGTCGCGGCCATCCCCCGCTTGAGCAGCACCGGCTTGTCGACCGAACCGAGAGCCGTCAGCAGCGTGTAGTTGAACATGCTCCGCGACCCGACCTGCAGGATGTCGGCGTGCCGGCAGACCGCTTCGATCTGGGACCGGTCCATGACCTCGGTGACGATCTTCAGGCCGGCCGGACGGGCGCTGGCGGAGATGATGCGCAGTCCCTGCTCGCCGAGCCCCTGGAAGTCGTCTGGCGAGGTGCGCGGCTTGAAGGCGCCGCCGCGGATGTAACGGATGTTGCGCCGGCGCAGGAAGTCGACGACGGCCTCTATCTGTTCTTCGGACTCGATGGCGCACGGTCCGGCGATCATGACCGGCGCCGCGGCGTCGGCGAAGTCGGCGTCGATGCTGCGGTCGGCGCCGGGCGACGGCGTCGAGCCGGGCGCGCCGCCCGACCGGTTCGCGAGGGCCTCAGTCTGCGCGTCGAGACACCCGAAGACGCGTACGACCACGCGGTCCCTGGTCTGCACCTCGCAGTCGATTCCCTTGTCGCGCAGGGCTTGCAGAAAGATATCCAAGGCCGGGTCCTGCCGTTCGAAACTAAATATCATCATCTGTCCCATCGTCTTTGACGCCCACGTAGATCGTCGCGATCGCGCCGCTGAGGGGAATCATGCGCACGCCGTCGAAGCCGGCTGCCGTGACCAGGCGGCAGAATCCTTCTCCGCAGGGGAAGTCCTCGACGGTCCGATTAAGGTAACGATAAGCGCGGGAGTCACCAGAAATTGCCGCCCCGAGCCGGGGCAGCACGCGGCGGAAGTAGAAGAGGTACACCAGACGCCACAGCCGGTTCGTCGGCAACGAGAATTCGAGTATCGCCAGGGTGCCGCCGGGCTGCAGGATGCGCCGGAATTCGCGCAGGCACCGCCGCGGATCGGGCATGTTGCGGATGCCGAAGGCGATGGTGGCGCAGTCCACGCTGCCGTCGGCCACGGGCATCCCCTGGCCGTCGCCGCGGACGAGCACGATACGGCCGTCGAGACCACGGTCGGCGATCTTGGCGTTGCCGAGGCGCAGCATCCGCTGCGCCATGTCGATGCCGACGCCGCGCCGGACACCGGGTAGACGCTGCACGACCGTGATGATCTGGTCGCCGGTGCCGCAGGCCAGGTCGAGCACGATCTCGTGCCGCACCTTCGACAGCTCCCGTGCGACGTGCCGGCGCCAGCGTACGTCCATGCCGCAGGAGAGCAGGTGGTTCAGCAGGTCGTAGCGCGGGGAGATACGATCGAAGAGGGCGGGCGAATCCGCCTTGGCGGGAACGGCGGCGAGAGTCTGCGCGCTCGGGTTTTCCGGCATGTCGGCATGATTCATGGTCGGCCCGTTGGATATGCACGGAATGCAGGTACTGCGTGACCGCCACACGGCTGCCAGCAGGCTGTTGGAAACGAGCCAAGAATAGACCTGTCCCGTGGACGGGGCAAGGCGGGGATGTGCCCGTCCGCGCATACCGACCCCGGAAAACGGCGTCACCGGGACGAAGCCGCCTTGGACGGCCTGTGGCTGCATGCGCTGTTCGCGCCTATCTTGAAGCGCAAGACGGACCTGCCGGTCACGAATACGATCCCACAGCCGATATGCGATGACGAACAGGAGCCAAACGGCCATGAAGACCATCAGCACCGAAGACCTCAAGAAGATGCTCGATGCCGGCGATGTCGCCTTCTTCGACGTGCGGGGGGACGTCGAGTTCGAGATCGGCCACATCCCCGGCGCCAAGACCGCGCCGCTGGGTTCCCTCGTCTTCCGCGTGGCGAGCGTGATGAACCCGGATTCCTTCGTCGCCGTCTACTCGGCCGGCGAGGGCTGCGATCTGGCGACCCAGGCCGTCCAGCGGCTGGAGAACCTCGGCCTGCGCAACGTCCACTGCTACCGGGATGGCCTCGCGGGGTGGCGTGCCGCGGGCCTGCCCGTGATCCCCTCGAAAAACGCCAAGCTCCACACCCAGGGCGAGTTCCTGGAGGTCCGCCCCATCGTCGTGGACAGGGACAAGGCCTACGGCGGCGCTTTCAGGGGCAAGCCGGTCGACACGGAAGGTGCGGGGGGATAGCCCCCACAGGTCAACGGGCGCGGGCATGTCGCGAAAACGAATCAATCGTGGGTGGCGCAGGCAACCCCGGTATGCCCTCCGAGAACCGCCTGCGCCAGCAGCGTTTCCCACCGGGGCGCGACCAGGTCCCATGAATCCAGGTATTTCGGGTGGAGTGTCCGGAGCCGCATGATCCAGCTCCTATGGGGACGCCGAAGGCATCACCCCGCCGCCACCCGCGCCGGCACCAGCTCGGCCAACTCCCGTTGCAGGCACTCCAGCTGCTTCACGAAGACTTCGCGGTGCGGCGCCACGAGCTTGCCCGCCAGTTCGCGGTAATGCTGTACGCCCCGCTGCAGGTTGTCGCGGCACTCCGCGATGGTCCGGGCCAGACGATCCGAAGGATCCTCGATTTGCCGGGCGATGTCGCGGCTCAGGCATTCCAGATGCAACGAGAGCTCCTTGAGCAGCATGTGCGGCCGGTCCGGAGCGAGCGGCAGGCTCGCGCGGCCGTAGATATGGTCGATCATGCCGTCGAGGGTGGTCACCTGGTGGAAGTAGGCGGCGTTGGGACCGCAGCACACTGCCGTGGTCGCGGTGGGATCGATGTCCATGGGGCCCGTGGCGCCCCCGGCCAGATCGTGGCAGATGCAGGCCTTGGCCACCACCGACTCCCGGGCGCGCCGCTTGTCCAGGTCCGACAGGGACGAGTCGGCGATCTGCTCCAGCTTGCGGTGCTGGAACCCGCGGCTGGCGGTGCAGATGGGCGCGGTGGTGAACTCGGAATCGGAGACCAGATAACCCTTGGGACACCAGCTGCCGGGCTTGCCGTCGGCGAGGCGCCGCAGGCGGTTCTCTTCGCTGGTCGAGGTGCGCAGCGACCAGAACGGCACACCCAGAGGCGAGGCGCCGCTCAGATCGATGTCGTCCTCGCCGGCCGCCGTGAGACGCGCCAGGTTCTCGGGGTCGATGTTGACGACCTCGGGTACGAACAGGAAGGCGCTGCCCCAGCCGGTGCCGTCCACGCGGTAGTGCTCGCGCAGGAGCCGGTCCTCGTCGGCGTCGCCGAGGCCGCCCTGCACGGTGACGCGGACGGGAGCGGGCTCCCCCGACGTCTCGCCGCGCCCCAGTGCGGCCAACGCCTGCCGGCGCAGCCCGAGCAGGCTCTCGGCCAGATTGTCCTTCTCCCGCTTGAACTCCTCGAGGATGGGGCCCACGAGCTGGCCCTTGCCACCGAACGCATGGCCGCCGCAGTTGAGCCCCGATTCCACCCTGAACTCCGAAACGTACAGGCCCAGCTTGGCCAGCAGCTTCCCCTGCAGCAGGGCCGAACGGTAATCGCTCACCTTCAGCACGATGCGCTTGCGCAGATCACCGTGCTTGTCGGGGAACATGTCGCCGAACTCGGCCATGTAGGAGAAGAGGCGGCGGTTCATGCCCGCCGACAGCACCACCGAAGCATCGACGCGGCTGTTCATGAACCCGCGCAAGGCGCTCAGGGCGTCGGAGCAACGCTCGCGAAACTTGTGGCCGCGGCGGTCGTGGTCGCGATCGAGCTTGGTCATGATGTTCACGTCGATGGGACCCGGCTGGACGAACCCGCGCAGCCGGTCCTGGAGCTGTCGGCTTACCTCGGGATCGACGGTGGCCTGCATGCTCTCGTAGAGTGCGCGCAGGGGCGACGGCGGCAACAGCTCGAAGTAGCGCACGATCTCGCTGCCGGCCTCGAACACCGCGCCGCGCACGCGCTCGATCTGACGGTGCACCAGCGTATCCAGCAGGTCGAGGTAGGCGGTGATGCGGCGGGCGCGGGCGTCGTCGGCATGATCCTCGATGGGGTCGCACGGCTCGCCGTGCTCCCGGCAGAGGCGTTGACGGACCTGCTCGATGAGGACGTCGTCCACCAGCGACACAACCGAGGCGATGCCGTAGCGCGCCACCTTCAGCGGCGTGTCGATGGTGAATCCGGTACCCATGACGGGGATGTGGAAGGTGTGCACGGGAGCGTGCGGCTTGTGCCCCATGGCGGCTCCGGTCTCGGGGGTACTCTGATCGACGCGGAGCGTAGAACAGGGTGGTTGCATAGCACAATAAGTTTATGCCAAGAACATGCCGATGGCCAGTGAACTTTATCTTTCAATGCGGTCTCGGAATCGCCCCGGCCGACCGGATCCCGCGACGGGACCGTGACGCCGGCCGGGACGGATTGCGAGGCGGTCAGCCCTGCATCTTGGCGAGGATGTGATCAATGACCTGGCTGTGCTCGTGCTGGGGGCTGAAAAGGATTATCTCGGCGTCGGCGTCGGCGCGCACCGTGTGGCCGGGAGGCCAGTAGAACAGATCGCCGCCGCTGACCGTATCCTGCGTATCATCGGCGAAGCTGACGGTGAGCGCGCCCTCCAGCAGGTATCCCCAGTGCGGCGACTGGCAGAGATCGTTCTCGAGGCCGTGGAGCAGGGGCGTGATGTCCATTCCCGCGGCGAGCGAGAAGTACTCGCCGCCGATCTTGCCGTACCCGGTCGCATCTCCGAAATCCGTCAACTGTCGGGCGACGGCGCCCGGCGCATCGATCTTGACCGGAACGTCATTCTTGTCTATCCGCATGTCGAATGCCTTTCATTCAGGGAAACGTGTGTTTAAACAAGATAAATACGGTCTCACATATGAGCCAGCAGATCAACAGGGGGTTCCGGCATGCGGCACAGCCGGGTCAGACTCGGGGCGAAAACCTGTGCGCATCGTCGGCGACGCCGACCGGGACGGCGAACATATTCGCGCGAATGCGCCACGCACGGCTTGCCGAGATCAGGTCGGTGAGGATGGAGCCTGATGGCGATGGACGCACCCGACACCTACTTCACGCTCATGCCTCGCGCGCGCCCTTGTGCAGGCCTTCGAAGAAGGCCCGCGCGTTGCTCCCCAGGGTGCGGTTGCGGTAGCCGCCCTCCTGCACCACGAGGGTCGGCAGGCCGAGGACGCCGACGCGTCGCCCGTTCTCGCGCAGATCGTCGGCCGTCAGGCTCCAGGTGCCCGTCGGGTCGCCCTTGGCCGTGTCCAGTCCCAGCGCCACCACCAGGACGGCCGGCTCGAAGCTCCGGATGCGCCGCAGCGCCTGGTCCAGGGCCCCGCGGTAGCGGGGTCCGTCCACCTTCTCCGGCAGCGGCAGGTTCAGGTTGTAGCCCAGGCCGGCGCCTGCCCCCTGCTCCTCGCTATAGCCCGAGAAGTAGGGAAAGGCGAAGCGGGGGCTGCCGTGGATCGAGACGGTCAGCACGTCGTCGCGGGCGTAGAAGATGTCCTGCTGCCCGTTGCCGTGGTGGTAGTCCAGGTCCAGGATCGCCACCCGGCCCAGGGACGCCAGTTCGTGGGCGGCCACGGCGGCGTTGTTGAAGTAGCAGAAGCCGCCGAACACCCGCTGCTCGGCGTGGTGCCCCGGCGGCCGCACCAGGGCGTAGGCCAGCCGCCGTCCCTTGGCGATGGCCGCCGCGCCGGCCAGGGCGCATTCCACGGCGCCGCGGGCGGCTAAGAAGGCGTTGCGGTTCAGGGGCGTGAAGGTGTCGATGCACCAGTAGCCGGCCCGCATGGCCAGGTCGGTGGGCGGGCGGCTGGCGTTGCGGATGGGGAACACGTACGGATAGACCGACTCCCCGACCTTGAGGTCGAGGCAAACCTTGCGCATGTAGGCGACCAGGGCCCGGTCGTGCACCTGGCGCACGGGCTCGAGGGAGCGGGTGCGGGCGGTCTGCCGCTCGAAGAGCGTCGTCTTATCCAGCTCGGCCAGGATCCGCGACACTCGCACCGGCGACTCCACGTAACCGCGGTCGTTGACGTGGTGGATATCGTGCTTGTCGTTGACGAACAGGGCGATGCGCTCGGCGGACCCTGACGCGGGCGCGGACGGCGTCTTCTCGACGCGGACGTAGCGGGGCTCGCGCAGGCGTACCGGGTCGTCCCTGAACGAGGCGACGACCCGCTCGACGTACTCCGGCGGGCAGACATGGGCATACTTGCGCTCGAGGATGGCGCGCACCGCGTCACGCACGAAGCGCCGGCGCAGGGGCCGGTCCGTGCCGAGGTCGTCGATCACCAGGTACGGCATGCTGTCGTTGTCGTCGTTCAGGGGCGCGTCGTACGCGTTGTTCACCGCGGGCCTGGCGCCGTATCCCTCGTAGAAACGGAGCCGGGCCCGGTTGGCCTTCAACAGGGACGGGTCGCGGCAGGCTTCGGGGTCGTCGGGCAGGCATTCGAAGAACAGGGCCCGCACGCCGGACTCGGCGGCCTCGTCGCGCACCCGCTGGTACAGGGCGCCGCCGATGCCGCGGCTGGTCAGGCGGGTGCTGGCGGCGATGTAGTCCAGATATGACATGCGAAGCTGCGGCTCGTGCAGGACCAGCGCGAAGCCCTGCACCTGCCCAGCGCGACGCTCGGCCACGTGCAGGATGGCCCGGAAGCGCTGAGCGAAGGGATCGCGCAGCTTCTGGATCAGGCCGTCGATGTCGCGCTTGGGCGGTTGATCGAACTGCTCCTCGATGATGGTCTTCACCTGCCGGATGGCCTCGCGGTTCACCGGCAGGATGTCGTCATGGATGCGGCGAATGCGGAACACCGTGTCACTTCCTTGCCTAGTACGGGATGCCGATCTCCCCGGCGGCATCCATGTAGTACGTGATCGTACCCTTCCCTGCACGAATCGTAATCTGTTTATTGAGACGATCGGCACGGGGGTTCTTCTTCCCCATAGGGAGGGGGTTTCGCGATAGCAGTGGCTTGCGGCCACCAGGTGCAAGCGGTAGCTGGGCGGCCAGGGCCGAACAAAAGATACCCACGCGCCTCCTGCACCCCGTCCCCCGGCGACGTTTTCGATCACTAGTTCGATTTTCCTTGAGTTCGAATCCAGGAATCCCCTACTGTCCCACGGTCGAACCATGCTCGACACGACGGAACGGAATTCGCCGCGGCGTCCTGTTCCACACGGACTGGATCCTCGAGATCCCCGCGAATCGAGATGTACGTCATGACAGACCCCAATAGCGGTGACTTCTACCGCTTTTCCCGCAATCTGAGCGAAGATGAGCGGAGCGTCCGCTATACCGTCCGTCGCTTCGTCGAACAGTCCTTTCTTCCGGTCATCCGCCAGCACTTCGCCGACGGCACCTTCCCCATGGAGATCATCCCGGAACTCGGCGCCCTGGGCCTGCTCGGACCGTCGATCCACGGCCCCGGATGCCCCGGTCTGAGCGCCACGGTGTACGGCCTGATCTGCCAGGAACTCGAACGGGGCGACAGCGGCCTGCGCAGCTTCGCGTCGGTGCAGGGCAGCCTGGTGATGTGGCCCATCGCCACCTACGGATCAGAGGAGCAGAAGGCCAAGTGGCTGCCCGAGTTGGCGGCCGGCCGCAAGATCGGCTGTTTCGGCCTGACCGAGGCGGATCACGGCTCCGACCCCGGCGGCATGGAGACGCGGGCGGTCCGCGACGGCGAGGGGTGGGTCCTCGACGGGAGCAAGCTGTGGATCACCAACGCCAACACGGCCGACGTGGCCGTGGTCTGGGCGCGATGCGACAAGGGAATAGTCGGCTTCCTCATGGAGCGGGGCACGCCCGGCTTCTCGACGAACACCATCCACGGCAAGTACAGCCTGCGCGCCAGCGACACCGGCGAGCTGGTGTTCGACGAGGTGCGGCTGCCCGAGAGCTGCCGTCTGCCCGGGGCCAAGGGCCTGCGCGCACCCCTCTCCTGTCTCAACCAGGCCCGCTACGGCATCGCCTGGGGCGCCGTCGGCGCCGCGTCGGACTGTTACGAAACCGCCCTGCGCTACGCGCTGGAGCGCCGGCAGTTCGGCAAACCCATCGGCGCGTTCCAGCTGGTCCAGCGGAAGCTCGTGACGATGCTGACCGAGATCGTCAAGGCCCAGGGCCTGTGCCACCAGCTCGGGCGCCTGAAGGACGACGGCATCGACGAGGTGCCCCTCGTCTCGCTCGCCAAGCGCAACAACGTGGCCATCGCCCTCGATTGCGCGCGGACGGCCCGCGACATCCTCGGCGCCGCCGGCGTGACCGACGAGTTCTCCCCCGGGCGCCACATGGCCAACCTGGAGTCCGTGTACACCTACGAAGGCACCCACGACATCCACACGCTGATCGTGGGAGCGGAGATTACCGGACTGCCGGCCTACCGGTAGTCGCGACGACGAAGGAGACACCGATGTCCCTAGACTGGCTGCCTCGCGACGACGAGATCAAGAACCACGCCCTGTGCGGAACCGAACACTGGGGTGCGGAGCCGCCGTGCACCGGCTACGAGAAGCGGCCGGTGCTCGACGCATCGGGCGCTCCCGTCGACGGCCTTTACACGGCCTGGATCACGCTGAACAACCCGGCCCAGTTCAACTCCTACACCACCGAGATGGTCAAGGGGGTGATCGCCGGTTTCCAGGCCGCTTCTTCGGACCGGAGCGTGGTGGCCGCTGTGTTCACCGGCGCCGGCGACCGCGCGTTCTGCACCGGCGGCAACACAAAGGAATACGCCGAATACTACAGCCGCCGCCCCAGCGAGTACGGCGAGTACATGGACCTGTTCAACGCCATGGTCGACGGCATCCTAAACTGCAAGAAGCCCACGATCTGCCGGGTCAACGGCATGCGGGTGGCCGGCGGCCAGGAGATCGGCATGGCCTGCGACCTGACCCTGTCGTCGGACCTGGCGATCTTCGGCCAGGCCGGCCCCAAGCACGGCTCGGCCCCCGACGGCGGCAGCACGGACTTCCTGCCCTGGATGCTGCCCGTCGAGGACGCCATGTGGAACTGCATCTCCTGCGAGATGTGGAGCTCCTACAAGATGAAGATCAAGGGGCTGATCACCGCCGTGGTGCCCGTGCTGGACGTGGACGGCGAGATCGTGCGCAACCCCCTGGTGATCACCGACCGCTACGTGGACGACGGCGAGGTCGTGTACGGCGAGATGAAGACCGGCGACGAGGCCCGCCAGGCCAAGGGGATCCTCAAGTCGGGCACCGTCGACTTCACCGGCCTCGACGCCGAAGTCGACCGGATCGTTTGGCGCTTCACGAACCTGTTCCCGGGCTGCCTGATCAAGTCCATCGACGGCATTCGGGCCAAGAAGAAGTTCTTCTGGGACCAGACGAAACTCGCCAACCGCCACTGGCTCGCGGCGAACATGAGCGGCGAGGCGTTCCTGGGCTTCACCGCCTTCAACAACCGCAAGCGTACGGGCCGCGACGTGATCGACTTCGTGAAGTACCGGCAGCTGATCGCCGAGGGCGCCCTGATGGACGACGACGCCTTCACCGCGGTGCTCCCCGCGCCCGAGGAGGGTTGACGAAGCATGGCCTTCTGCGACTTCACCCTCCACCGTCCCGACTCCGTGGCCGAGGCCTGTCGCCTGGGCCGCGACTACGGACGCGACGCGGCCTACATGGCCGGCGGAACCGAACTGCTGGTCGACCTCCGCTCTGGCCGCAAGGCGGTGGGGCACGTCATCGCCCTCGGGCGCCTCGCGGAGCTCAGGGAGATCCGGTGCGACGGGGACACGCTGCACATCGGCGCCCTGGCCACTTTGAACGAGATCGCCGAGTCGCCGGAGGTGCTCGAGCGGTTCCGCCCCCTCGCGGAGGCCATCGAGACCATGGCCGGCTCGCAGATCCGCAATCTGGCCACCATGGGCGGCAATTTCAGCTGCGGGGTGCCGTGCTCCGACACACCTCCGATCACGTGCGCGGCCGGAGGTGCGATCGTCTTGGCGGGGCCCGACGGCGAGCGCGAGGTCGCCGCCCGTAACTTCGTGCTCGCGCCGCGGAAGACCGTTCTCGCCCCCGGCGAGATCGTCACCGCGATCCGCATCCCGCCCCAGCCCGCCACGTCCGGCGCCAACTTCCAGCGCTTCGCCCTGCGCCGCGGTTCCGCCCTGGCGGTCGCCTCGGTCTCGGCCTGGCTGAACGTCGAGCACGGCGTGATCACCGAGGCGCGAATCGTGATGGGAGCCGTGGGTCCGGTGCCCCTGTTCGCGGAACGCTGCGCCATGGCCGTGGCGGGCGAGTCCCCGGGCGAGACCGTTTTCGCCGCAGCCGGCAGGATCGCCGCCGAGGAGGCCCGACCCATCAGCGACCTGAGGGGGAACGAGCAGTTCCGCCGCGACGTGGTGGCAGTCCTGGCCCGCCGCGCACTAGCACGCGCCGCCGACCTCGCGGAAGGACGGGACCGATGAGCGACACACGCTGCGACATCCGGAACAACGCTCACCTGATCCAGCTCACCGTCAACGGCCGCGTCCATGTGCTCGGGGTAGCCCCCGGGACCACGCTCAAGCAGGTGCTGCGGGAGGAGCTGAACCTGACCGGCACCAAGAGCGGCTGCGACACGGGCGACTGCGGCGCCTGCACCGTGCTCATGAACGGGCGGGCGGTGACGTCCTGCCTGGTGCTGGCCGCCACTGCCGACGGCGCGGAGATCACGACCATCGAGGGTGTGGCCGACGGTGGCGAGCTGCACCCCCTGCAGAAGTCATTCATCAAGCACGGCGCCCTGCAGTGCGGGTTCTGCACGCCGGGCATGATCAACTCCAGCCTGGAATTGATCAGGAAGAAGCCCGCTCCCGACGACGACGACATCAAGGCCGCCCTCGGCGGCCACCTTTGCCGGTGCGGCACCTACCCCCGCATCATCGAGGCCGTGAAGGACTGGCAGAGCTTCGAGGGCGTGGACCTGGACACCGGACCGGGCGAAAACGATGAGCGGGACCAGCAGCGGGACCACAGCACCGTGGGCCGCAGCGTGACGCGCTACGACGGACCGGACAAGGTGACCGGCCGCACGGAGTACGCCGCGGACATCAAGCTGCCCGGGATGGTGTACGGCAAGATCCTCGGCAGTCCCATCCCCCACGGCCTGATCAAGGGCATCGACACGAGCGCGGCCCGTGCGTTACCGGGCGTGCTGGCGGTGATCACGGCCGAGGACGTGCCGGACGTCCGCTACGGCGTGAGCCCCGCCCGCTACGACGAGGAGATCCTCGCCCGCGAGCGCGTGCGTTACGTGGGCGACGAGGTGGCCGCGGTGGTCGCGGAGGACGAGGCCACGGCCGAGAAGGCCTTGAAGCTGATCGAGGTGGAATACGAGCCCCTGCCGGCGGTCCTCGATCCGCGCGATGCCATGGCCGAGGGCGCGCCGCTGATCCACCCCGAGAACGAGAAGTACGCCCGCAACATCAACACTTCCGTCGAGTGGCACTTCGGCGATGTCGAGCAGGGCTTCGCGGATGCCGACTGCATCGTCGAGGACACCTTCGTGGGCAACCGCACCTACCAGTGCCCCATCGAGCCCCATGCGTCGGTGGCGCGCTGGGAGCATCACGCCGGCAAGCTGACGGTCTGGTCGTCGTCCCAGGCGCCCCACTACCTGCGGCACATGCTGAGCCGGATCTTCGACATCCCCCAGGGCGACATCCGCGCCATCGCGCCAGTCGTGGGCGGCGGCTTCGGCGTGAAGGCCGAGGCCACGCCCCTGGACCTGTGCGCGGTGATCTTGGCGCGGATAGTCGGGCGGCCGGTGATGATGAAGTACACGCGCGAGGAGATGTTTCGCCACTTCCGCGGGCGTCACAAGCAGTACATCGACATGAAGATCGGCTTGAAGAAGGACGGCACGATCACCGCCTGCCAGTCGCACATCCTGCTCGACGGGGGGGCGTATACCTCCTTCGGCATCGTTACGGCCTACTACGCCGGTTCGATGGTGCCGACGCTCTACAAGATCCCGAACTACAAGTACGACGGCTACCGCATGTACACGAACCTACCCGCGAGCGGGGCCATGCGCGGCCACGGCGTGCCCCAGCCCCGGTTCGCCTTCGAGTCGCTGCTGGACATGGCGGCGGAGAAGCTCGGGCTCGATCCGTTCGACATCCGTCTGCGCAACGCCATGGAGCCCGACACCATCACCTGCAACGACCTCGACATCTCGTCGTGCGAGTTCGAGGCCACCCTGAAGCAGGCGCGCGAACGGACGGGCTGGGACCGGAAGAAGGGCAAGCTGCCGCCCGGCAAGGGCATCGGCGTCGGCTGCGGCGGATTCGTGTCCGGCGCGGGCTATCCCATCTACCGTTCCAAGTTCCCCCACTCCAACGCCCTGATCCGCTTGTCGGAAGACGGCATGGCGGCCTCGCTGCACATCGCGGCGGCGGAGATCGGGCAGGGCTGCAACACGATCCTGCCCCAGATCGCGGCCGAGGAGCTGGGCATTCCCTACCACCGGATCTGGCTCGCGGCAAACGACTCGGTGCTCGCACCGACCGATCTCGGGGCATACTCGAGCCGCGTGACCCTGATGGCCGGCAACGCTGTGCGCATGGCCGCGGCCGAGGTCAAGGCGCAGCTCCTGGTGGTCGCCGGCGAGCGGCTGGGCTGCGACACGCACGCCCTGACCGCCCGCGACGGCCGCATCTTCGTGGCCGAGCATCCCCGCCTCGGCATGGACTGGGACGAGGCCGCGCGCCTGGCCTTCTCCCGTGGCGGACCGGTGACCGGAACCGGCCACTATTCCCCGCCTCCCGGTCTCGGAGGCCGGTACAAGGGCGCCACGGTCGGCACGTCGCCGGCGTACAGCTTCTCCACGGCCGTGTGCGAGGTGACCGTCGACCTGGAGACGGGCTACGTGACCGTGGACGACTTCTACGACTTCAGCGACGCCGGCACGGTGATCAACCCGGTGACCTTCCACGGGCAGGTCGAGGGCGGCATCATCATGGGCCTCGGTGAGACGCTCCTGGAGGACACGCTGGTGCGCGAAGACGGCTCCCTGGTGAACCCCGACCTGCACGGCTACCTGGTGCCGACGATCTGCGACGTGCCCCGCATCGTCTCGCGGGCGGTCGAGAGCTACGAGCCGCACGGGCCCTTCGGGGCCAAGGAGATCGGCGAGGGCTGCCTGCCGCCGATCCTGGGCGCCATCGCCAACGCGGTGTACGACGCCTGCGGCGTGCGGGTCACGGAACTGCCCATTACGCCCGAGAAGGTTCTCGCCGGCCTGAAGGCGCTACGACGGGAACGGGAAGAGAAGTAATGTCCGCCGACATCGAACGTCCCGCCAACTCGGAGAACAAGGTCGGCCGGACGCCCCGGACCGCCCCCAAGCTGGACAAGCTGCTGACCGCCTCGGCCGGCCTGATGGCCCGGCAGGGCTTCTGCCAGACGTCGATCCGCGACGTGGCCAGCGAGACCGGCTTCAGCCTGGGCGGCATGTATTATTACTTCGAGAACAAGGAAGACCTGCTCTTCCAGATCCAGCGCCGCACCTTCGGCGCCCTGCTGGAGCTCCAGGAGGCGGATTTGAAGGAGGGTGGCAGCGCCGAGGAGTGCTTGCGCCGCCTGGTGCGCAATCACCTGGAATACTTCACCGAGCACTTCAACGAGCTTAAGGTCTGCACCTTCGAACTGGAATCCCTGCAGGGGACACGCTACGCGGCCATCGCCGAGCTGCGCCGTCGCTACTACCAATACCTGGCCGACGTGGTGGCCGAGCTCGAGGGACTGGATGCGAACGAGACGGCCGACGTGGAGCGGATCCGCCACATCACCCTCTTCATCTTCGGCATGCTCAACTGGATCTTCATGTGGTTCAGCCCCGAGCGGGACGAACCGGTGGCCCACCTCGGCGAGGAGATGATCGACCTGATCCTGAACGGACTGGGCAACGCGCCCGCGGACCGGTCCTGAGCAACGAGTGACCCCGCGATCCTCGCGACGCCAGAAAGGAAGCAGCGAACATGAACCTGGGACTGGAGGGCAAAGTCGCCATCGTCACCGGCGGCAGCCGGGGCATCGGCGCGGCGATCAGCCTGGAGCTGGCACGGCAGGGTTGCGACGTGGCGCTGACCTGTCAGGGGCGGATCGACGCCGCCAACGAGGTGGCCGCCAAGATAAAGGAGATGGGCCGGCGCGCCCTGGCCGTGAAGGCCGACGTGACCAGCGTCGAGGAGACCGAACGCACGGTCAACCGCGTGGTCGAGGAACTGGGCGGTCTGGACATCATGGTCTGCAACGCCGGCATCACCTGGGATGGGGTGATCTGGAAGATGTCCGAGAAGCAGTGGGACGCTGTCATCGCGACTAATCTCAAGGGCTACTTCACGTACAACCAGGCGGCGGCGCGCGTCTTCATGAAGCAGCGCAGCGGCAAGATCGTCAATCTCTCGTCGATCAACGGCCTGCGGGGCAAGTTCGGCCAGACCAACTATTCCGCCTCCAAGGGGGGGAACAACGCCCTGACCAAGGCCCTGGCCAAGGAAATGGGCAAGTTCAACGTCAACGTCAACGCGGTGGCGCCGGGCATGGTGGCCACCGAGATGGCCGCCACCATCCCGCCCGAATTCCTGAACGCCGCGGTGAAGGACACGGTGCTCGGGCGCATCGCCACCTCGGAGGACGTGGCCCACGTGGTGGTCTTCCTGTGCTCGGACTACGCGCGCCACATCACCGGTGAAGTGATCAAGGTCGACGGCGGCCAGTACATATAGCCCCTGTCTACGGAGGGACACGATGACCAGAGTCGGAGTTGTTGGAATCGGCCATACCGTCTTCGGCCGGCGCAGCGACGCCACCGTCCAGGAGCTGGCCTACGAGGCCTACCGGGACGCCCTGGCCGACGCCGACCTGGATCCGCAGCAGATCGACGCCTCGGTGATCGGCTCGGTTCCCGAGTATCACAAGCAACGCTCGCTGGCCGGCGTGATCCAGGAATACCTGGACCTGAACCCGCGGCCGACGTGGTTGACGGAGGTGGCCTGCGCCTCGGGGTCGGCCGCCATCCGCACGGCCTGGATGTCCATCAAGGCCGGCGTACACGAGGTCGTGGCCGTGATCGGCTGCCAGAAAATGACCGAGCTGACCACGCCCGAGATCCTGGCCCTGATGGGCCGCGTGGGCGACGTGCAGTGGGAGTCGGTCTTCGGCACCACCTTCCCGGGCTACTACGCGCTCTTCGCCCAGCGCCACATGCACGAGTACGGCACCACGGCCGAGCAGCTGGCCCTCGTCGCGGTAAAGAACCACTACTACGGCGCACGCAATCCCAAGGCCCTCTTCCGGAAGGAGATCACCGTCGAGAAGGCCCGCGCGAGCGATCCCGTGGCTTCGCCGTTGAACGTGTACGACTGTTGCGCCAACGCCGACGGCGCCGTGTGCCTGATCCTGGCCGCCGAGGACACGGCCCGCGAACTGAGCGACCGGACCGTCTGGCTGGACGGCCTGGGCTGCGCCACGGCCAGCATGTCGGTCCTGCGCCGGGCCGACCTGACCGGCCTGCCCTCGGCCACGGCCGCCGCCCGGGAGGCCTACGCCATGGCCGGCATCACGGCCAAGGACATCAAGGTCGCAGAGGTCCATGACTGCTTCACCATCGCCGAGCTGATGGCCTACGAGGACCTCGGCTTCTGCGCGCGCGGCCGGGGCGGCCGCTTCATCGAGGAGAAGCAGGCCTACATCGGCGGATCGACGCCGGTGAACGTGGACGGCGGACTGAAGGCCAAGGGACATCCCATCGGCGCGACGGGAGCCTCCCAGGCCTGCGAGATCGTCAAGCAGCTGCGCGGGGAGTGCGGCGAGCGCCAGGTCGAGGACGCCGATCTGGGCCTGACCCACAACGTGGGGGGCATCGGCCAGTACTGCTTCGTCCACGTCTTCAGGAGGGATTGAGCCATGTTCCAGTGGTTCGGAAAAGTCAGCTATTGCCCCCATACCAAGGTGTCCGGCTTCGCGCGGCACCTCAAGGACGGCCGCCTGATGGGCTCCCGGTGCGCCGCCTGCGATCATCTCTCCTTCCCGCCCCGGGCCGACTGCCCGGCCTGCCGGCATGGCGAGTTCGCTTACGCCGAGATGACGGGCCAGGGCTCGGTCGTGACCTTCACCCGCATCGAGGCGGCGCCGGCCGGCTTCGAGGACATGGTCCCTTACACCGTGGGCGTGATCGACCTGGCCGAGACGGGCCGCCTGCTGGCCTGGTTCGGCGAGACCATCCCCGAGGCCGAGATCGCCATCGGCATGGAGGTGCAGGTGGTTCCGCGCATGTTCGAGGAGGAAGAGGAGATCAAGGTCTACTACACCCTGGAGCGTCCCGGCACGACCTGGGTGAAGTCGGACTCGTCCTGATACGAGGGAGGAAAACATGTCCGCCGCAGAATCCGAACTGGTCAGCTACCGCGTGTCCGACGATGTCGCCTGCCTGCAGCTGAACAACCCGCCCGTGAACATCATGAGCGCCGCCCTGATGCAGGAGATGAGCGCCCACCTCGAGACGATAGCCGCCGACCGGGACCTGAAAGCGCTGGCCGTCACCGCGGCCGGCAAAGCCTTCTGCGCCGGCGCCGACGTGGGAGAGCATCGCCCGGACAAGGTGCAAGAGATGATCGGCGCCTTCGGCCGGCTTTTCCGCCAGCTGGATGCCCTGGAGATCCCCGTCGTGATGGCAGTGGGCGGCGTCGCCATGGGCGCCGGCTTCGAGTTGATCCTGATGGCCGATGTGCTGCTGGCGTCGGCAGAGGCCGTGTTCGGCCAGCCGGAGATCAGGCTGGGGTTCTTCGCGCCGGTCGGCGTGGTCGAACTCCCCGCGCTGGTGGGCCGCGCCAAGGCCATGGAGATCACGTGCACGGGACGGAACTACTCGGCGGCGGAGATGGCCCGCATGGGTCTGGTCGCCAGCGTCGTGGGGGCCGACGAACTGGACGGCGCCCTCGCTGGCGTGCTCAAGGATATCCGCCGGGCGAGCCCGCTTGTGCTGCGGCTCAACACACGCACCCTCAAGCGCTCGCGCGCGGGCGATTTCGCCGCGACGCTCGCCGAGGCCGAGCGCGTCTTCCTCGAGGAATTGATGACCAGCCGCGATCCCGTGGAGGGCATCGAGGCGTTCTACGCCAAGAGGCGGCCGGAATGGACGAACTCGTGACCACGACCTCCCGCAGACAGGAGACGCCCATGCATATCGTCATCGTCGGCGCCGGAGCCCTCGGCGGACTGGTCGGAGCCCAGCTGACCCTCGGCGGCGAGGACGTCTCCCTCATCGAGATCAACGAGGCCCGCGTGAAACTGCTGCGGGAGTCCGGCCTCTTCGTGTCCGAGGGCACCTCCGGCGAGACGTGCGTGCCGGTGAAGATAACCTCTTCGGTCGAGGGCCTGCCCGTCGCCGACCTGATCTTCGTGTCGGTCAAGAGCTACCAGACCGAGGCCGCAGTGCGCGCCAGCCTGCCTGTGATCGGACCCGAGACCTTCATGCTTTCGATGCAGAACGGCATCGGCAACACCGACACCATGGCGGGGATCATCGACCCATCCCGGGTGCTCAGCGGGGTCACGTACCACAGCATCCAGCACACGGGCCCGAACCGCATCCGCTACCGACCGGGCATCAAGCCCATCCAGATCGCCCCTTATGACGGCGTCGTCACCGAGGAGATCGAGCGCGTGGGAGAGGTGTTCCGTGCCTCCGGCCTGAACACCGAGGTGCGCGACCACATCAACGACGTGATCTGGCAGAAGCTCCTGCACAACGCAGTGGTCAATCCCGTGTCGGCGCTGACGGGCCTGACCTGCCGCGAAATGCTCGACGACCCGGACATACAGTCGTTCATGCGCGACCTCTGCCTCGAGATCATCGAGGTGATGAAGGCGCTGGGCGTGCCCATCGTGAACGAGGAAGATCCCTACGCCCCGGTGGTCAACTCGCAGAAGGCCCTCGGCAAGAACCGGCCGTCCATGTGGCAGGACCTGGCCCGCTCGTGCCGGACCGAGGTGGACGCCATCAACGGGGCGGTGGTGCGCGAAGCCGAACGGCTGGGGCTGGACGCTCCGCACAACCGCGGACTCGTCCGCTTCATCCACTCGCGCGAGCGTCAGAAGTTCCTGCGCAAGCAGGAGGTGGCCGACATGCTGCGGGCCGCGGCCGGCGCCGCCCTGGCCGAGCCCAGCGGCAGCAGCGACGCGCCCGCCCCGCAGACTGCGGGCG
>JAHIYU010000138.1 GCA_018814885.1 bacterium
GCCGCCGCTGAACAGCGCCGCCGCCGCCTGCTCGGCCGCCGCCGCCTCCCGCTCGCCGTGCAACATGCTGGTCACCTCGCAGGCCAGCGCATGCTTGGCCTCGCGGATGTCGGCGCCCTGCAGGGCGGACAGCCGCCGCACCTCGTCCATGGGCAGCACCGTGAAGAGCCCCAGGAAACGCGCGACGTCGCGGTCGTCCACGTTGACCCAGTACTGGAAGAAGTCGTAGGGGCTGGTGCGACGGGCATCCAGCCAGACGGAGCCGGCGGCGGTCTTGCCCATCTTGGCGCCGCTGGCCGTGGCGATCAGGGGGAAGGTCAGGCCGTAGACCTCCTGGCGGTTCACGCGGCGGGTCAGGTCGATGCCCGAGACGATGTTGCCCCACTGGTCGTCGCCGCCCATCTGCAGGCGGCAGCCGTGATCGCGGTTGAGCACCATGAAGTCGTAGGCCTGCAGGATCATGTAGTTGAGCTCGATGAAGGACATGCCGGTCTCGAGCCGCTGTTTCACCGATTCGCGCGAGAGCATGACGTTCACGCTGAAGTGCCGCCCGATCTCGCGCAGGAAATCGATGTACGACCAGTACACCAGCCAGTCGGCGTTGTTCACCATGAGCCCGTCGGCGGGGCCGTCGCCGAAGTCGAGGTAGTGGGCGAGCTGGGCCTTGATGCCTTCGAGGTTCGCTCCGATCTGCTCGATGGTCATCATCTTGCGCAGTTCGGTCTTGCCGCTGGGATCGCCGACCATGGCGGTGCCGCCGCCCGCGATGGCGATGGGGCGATGTCCGTGCCGCTGCAGATGCACCAGTCCCATGATGGGCACCAGGCTGCCGATGTGCAGCGAGTCGGCGGTGGGGTCGAAGCCGATGTAGCCGGTGACGACTTCAGACTCCAGCAGCTCGGCCAGCGCCGGTTCGTCGGTGCATTGCTTGAAGAAGCCGCGTTCCTTCAGGGCCGGCAGGAAGTCGGCGCGGGGCAATTTCTCTTCGCTCATGCTGTGGTCCTCTTGAAGCGTGCCACGAGTTCGCCCAGGGGGCATTCGCCCAGGAAGCGGATCAGTTCGACGGCCAGTTCCCAGGCCACGACCGCCTCGGCCACAACACCGGCGGCCGGTACGACGCAGGTGTCGGAGCGGACCCAGGAGCCGCACCGGGGCCTGCCGGTCTTCAGGTCCACGCTGCGCAATCCCTTGCGCTGGGTGGAGATGGGCTTGACGTAGGCCCTGGCGCGGACCGGTTCGCCGTTGGTTACGCCGCCTTCCAGTCCGCCGGCGCGGTTGGTCTCGCGCCGCACGCCGCCGTCGCCGTCGGGAAAGAGCTCGTCGTGCGCCGACTGGCCGTCGCGGGCGCTGACCGCCACGCCGTCGCCGATCTCGGCGGCCTTCACGCTGGGGATCGACACCAGGGCCGCCGCCAGCATCGCGTCCAGCCGCCGATCCGGCTGGGCGTAGGTGCCCAGCCCGGCCGGCACGCCGAAGGCGACCACCTCGGTCACGCCGCCCAGGGTCACGCCCTCGGCGCGGGCCTCGTCGATGCGCGCGACCATCATCCGCTCTGCCTTGCGGTCCAGGCAACGCAGCGGCGTGCCCGTGCGCACGCGACGCAGCCTCGTCACGGAGGGCTCGGGTCCGCGCGCCGCCAGGCCGCCCAGCGACACGGTGTGGCTCCAGACCTCGATGCCCACGGCCCGGAGCAGTCGCTTGGCGCAGGCGCCGACGGCCACCACGCCGGCCGTGGAGCGGGCGCTGGCGCGCTCGGCCACCTGCGCGAAACCGTCGTAGCCGTAGCGCCGGCGGCCGGCCAGATCGGCGTGTCCCGGACGCGGCGCCGGCCAGTCGGGATGGGGCTTGCCGCCGCGCCTGGCGAAGTCCCGGTTCTCGATCATCACCGCCAGGGGCGAGCCCAGCGTGCGGCCCTTCCACAGGCCGGCCAGGATCCGGCAGGCGTCGGTCTCGATCGATTGGGCGCGCGGACCCCGGCCGTAACCCTCGAGACGACGCGAGAGCTCGGCGTCCAGATCGGCTTCGCGCAGGCGCAGGCCGGCCGGGAAACCCTCGATCACCGAGACCAGGGCCGGGCCGTGGCTCTCACCCGCGAGCAGGTATCTCATGTCGCCGCGCCTCCACGCTGTAGATCTTCGACAACCCCGAAGAAGTCCGGGAATGATACCGCCACGCAGGCGTCGTCGTCCAGCCGCACTCCCCCGCGCGAGGCCAGACCGGCCACGGCGAAGGCCATGGCGATGCGATGATCGCCACGCGTGACCACCTCCGCGACTCCCCGGGCGGGGAAACCGTCCGGATTGCCGGCAATGTCCAGGCCGTCCTCGTGCTCTACCACGTCGGCGCCCAGCGCGCGCAGGCCCGCCGCCGTCGTCGCGATACGGTCCGACTCCTTGTAGCGCAGCTCCCTGGCGTCCCGGATGCGGGTCGTCCCCGCGGCGCGGGCCGCCAGCACGGCCAGCAGGGGCAGCTCGTCGATCAGGGCGGGGACACCCGGGCCCGCGATTTCGCAGGCCCTCAGCGCGCCGTGGCCTGCGCTGATCCCGCCGACCGGCTCGACGACCGATGAGATGTCGGGGCGAACCCGCAGGTTTGCCGACATGTCCGCCAGGATGTCCAGGAAGCGCGTCCGCGTGGGATTGAGCATCACGTCGCGGATATCGACCTCGCTGCCGGGAACCAGCGCCGCGGCGGCCACCAGGAAGGCGGCGCTCGACGGGTCGCCGGGCACCGGGAGATCCAGCGCGCCGAGGCGACGACCGGGCCGCAGGACGCAGCGATCATCGCCGACCGCGAGGTCGGCGCCCATGGCCGCCAGCATCTTCTCGGTGTGGTCGCGGGACGCGCCGCCGCCGCTGACGACCGTCTCGCCGACGGCACACAGACCCGCCAGCAGCAGCGCCGACTTGAGCTGGGCCGAGGGCACGGGCAGGCGATAGTCGATGCCGCGCAGGATCGCGCCCTCGACCAGCACCGGCAGTCGGCCCGCCTCCCCCGCGTAGTCGATGCGGGCGCCCATCGCGCGCAGCGGATCGACCACCCGGGCCATGGGTCGCGACCTCAGGCTGGCGTCGCCGTCCAGCCGCACGCGGGCCCGGCGCCCGGCCAGCAACCCCATCAGCAGCCGAGCTGTGGTGCCGCTGTTGCCGCAGTCGACGTCCACCCGTGGTGAACCGGGCGCGACGGCGCCCGGTGCGGGAAACGACCCCGGCCCGATCAGCAGCTCGTCGCCCGCGCGCCGGACCGCTGCGCCCAGGCCCTCGACGGCCGTCAGGGAGCGACCGGTGTCCTCGGCCTCCAGCCATCCCCGTACGCGGCAGACGCCGTCCGCCAGGGGCGCGAAGAACGCCGCGCGGTGGGAGACGGACTTGTCCCCCGGCACCTTCACGGTCCCCCGCAACGGTCCCTTGGCGGGTTCGATCAGACGCGACATGATCGGCATCCTCGGCCGGCGTGCAATTCCCTCGAAACCGCAACGTAGCCGACTGTTCTTGCGATGGCAACTGCTGCCTGAAGGCGTGCTGGCTACCGTGCGGCATCCGCCAGGCGATGGAGATCTGCGGCTCTCTCGCCGGGCGTCAGGAAGAGCCCGTAGCCACGGACGGCGGAGGGCTCTGGATGTCGAGCGAGCGGACGACAGGATGTCGTCCGCGAGCGTCCTGGCGAGAGAGCCGCAGATCTCCATCGCCTGGCCCATCAACATGCCGTGCGGGAGCCCGCACGCCCTCAAGCAACTCTTGTCACGAGCGGAGTCGCCCCCCTATCTTGCGATGATCATGAACGAGAGAACACGCGGCCCGCTGAACCTGCTGAGCATCCACCACGGACGCGAGATCGTATCGCTGGCCACGCCCATCGTGATGACCACGCTCTCGATGACATTGATGTGGACGGTGGACACCATCTTCCTGGGCCACTTCTCCAGCCTGGCG
Source organism: bacterium (assembly GCA_018814885.1). Taxonomy (NCBI): domain Bacteria; species bacterium. Next base: position 3,933 of record JAHIYU010000138.1, read on the forward strand.
CTCGGCGCGGCGGGGCTCGGCGGCATGCTGACATGGGCCGCCTACAGCCTGTTCAACAACCTCAGCCGCATCAGCAACACCTTCGTCGCCCAGGCGCACGGCAAGGGCGACGACGAGGCCGTCGGGCACTACACCTGGCAGACGGTCTACCTCTCGCTGGTCACGGGGGCGCTGCTGACGGTCGCCGGCTACTACAGCTACGAATTCCTGCCCCTGATCAAGAACCCGCCCGAGGTGGTGGACGCCACCTACGTGTACATCAGGTGGCGCACCCTGAGCGCCGTGTTCACCCAGGTGCTCTTCGCGCTGACCGGCTACTTCCAGGGACGGCGCGACGTCCGCACGCCCATGTGGGCCGGGATCTTCGCCAACGTCCTGAACGCCCTGCTGGACGTCTGGCTGATCTTCGGCTGGAGCGGCCTCGCGGTGGGCGGCGCGACCCTGCTGTCCGCGCCGGCCATGGGCGTCAAGGGGGCGGCGATCGCCACGAGCATCGGCACCACAGTCAACGCCCTCATCCTGATCGTGGCCGCGGTCCTGCCGCGCGAAAACCGGCGGCGCTACCGCATCCACAAGCCGCGGCGGCTCGACCCGCGCGCCATCCTGCAGGTCGTGCGCGTGGGCCAGCCGTCGGCGCTGGAGGGGTTCGTGGACATGAGCTCCTTCGCGGTCTTCACGTCGTTGATCGGCCGGGCGGGCGCGGTGTCCCTGGCGGCGAGTCAGATCACCATCCAGCTGCTGTCGTTCTCGTTCATGCCCATGTGGGGACTGACCACCGCGGGCTCGGTCCTGACCGGCAACGAGATGGGCGCCCGGCGCCCGCAGCGGGCCGCGTCCTACGGCCGGCAGGTATACAAGCTGGGCATCTACTACTGCCTGACCCTGCTGGCGATCTACCTGGTGGCGCGCGGGAACATGTTCAGGATCTTCACCGACGATCCCGCCGTGATGGCCTTCGGCGGCTCGCTGGTGGTGATCGCCGCCGGCTTCCAGTTCGCCGACGGCCTGCGCATGGTCGGCAGCGGCATCCTGACCGGAGCGGGCGACACCCGACCGGTCATGCTGGTGACCATGATCATCATGTGGGGACTGTTCCTGCCCATGACCTGGTACCTGATCGGCCAGAGGGGCGGCAACGTGACCACCGCCTGGCTGGGCGGATCGGTCTGCTACCTGCTCCAGGCCGTCGCCCTGTGGGGACGTTTCCAGTCGGGGCGCTGGCAGAAGGTGCGCATCTTCCACCGGTAGCAGCATCCGCCGCAGCGACGAAGCCCCGGGATCACCCGGGGCTTCGCAGGCCTTGTTCGCCGTTGCCGGTCGTTCAACGGTAGATGCTCTTGACGCTGCCCCAATCCAGGTCGGCGTTGGCAACGGGTGCGTCGATCGTGATCGTGACGTCGCTGCAGGAGTCCGCGCCGAAGCCGTCCACGAAGAGGTAGTACCAGCCGTCGGCGGGCACGACCCAGCCGGGGTCGCCGTCGGGCGGGAGGTGCTCGTAGCCGTCACCGATCGTCGTATCGGAACCGATCACGCAGGTGCCGGTCGGGTCGGCGCAATCGGTCGCCAGCCACAGCGAGGCGTCGTGCGCCCCCTGCATCGACACGATGAAGGCTTCGCCCTGCAGCAGGTGGATCTTGTAGACCACGTCCCGGCCCTCGGAGGAATAGCCCGTGCAGCTGGTGCCGAACTCGCCGGCGCTGTAGTCGTCGTTGGCCAGGCACAGGTCGATCTCGAAGACCTCCAGGCCCTGCTCGCGCAGGCCGATGGCGTTCTCGCAGAGGTCGTTGGCCGGGGGCGGCGGGGGCGGCGGCGGATCGTACCCGGTGCCGTCGTCCACCATCACGGCGTCCAGGTAGTGGGAGTTCGCATCCAGGCCGACGTAGCGGAAGGCGATCTCCACGGTCTGGCCGTCGTAGGCGGTCAGATCCACGAAGTACTTCTCGAACACGTAGTGGCCGCCGCCGCCGGGTGTCGAATCCCAGTCGAAGACGACCGCGCCGTCGACCTCCACGGTCTCGACCGAGTCGTCGGCCCACTCGGTCTCGCGGTCGCCGGCCATCCAGAAGCTCAGGACGTATTCGCCGCCGGCCACATCGACCGTCTGCGCGAAGGAGATCGATTCGTCCTGGGGAATCGTCTCGCTCCAGCGGATGTAGGCGGCGAAGGCGCCCTCGACGCTGCCGCCCTCGATCGCCAGTTGCTTCCAGGTCTGGTCGCTGTTGACGACGGCGGACCAGCCGACCGGAGGCACCGCCGCCTCGAAGCCCTCGAAGAAGGCGCGGGAAGAGAAGACCGGACCGTGCAGGCGGTTCATCGTCCCGAACGTCATGCCGTCCATGCGTTGCTGATCCTTCGCGACGGCTCCCGACGCCGTCAGCGCAACCAGTAGAATCACGACCATCCATGATCTTGTCCTCATATCCATCCCTTTCTCCGGAGAGAACCCTCGAGACGCGCCGATACCTTCGACCCGCCCCCTAGCAAACCACCCCGAACGATCTTGTTCAACAATGATACCATGATTATCGGCACGAATGATGATTATTTATTAGATATTTTGTTGTTTCACTCTTACACGAGCGCCCCCATGCCCAGTATTCCCGTTACCCATTCCCCGACAACAAGTTGAGAAAAGGCTTCTCGCGGCCGGGCGGCGCCGGATCCGAACACATCCCCGCCCGGTTCGTCCACGCCGGCGCCGCGGCCGGGCTGGAATACCGGGAGCGCCCGTCCATATGCAAAAAGAGGCCCCGGAAGAATCCGGGGCCTCCTCGTCGCAACCGGCGAAGCCGGTCCTCATGGGTTCTGGACTAACGCCACAAGGCCTTGACAGCGCCCATGCTCATCTCTTCGTTGGCGATGGCGCCACCGGTCGAGGTGAAGTCCAGCTCGTACGTGCCGCAGCACTCGGGGTCGGTCGGGCCCTGATAGGCATCGATGACCAGGTAGAACAGGGCATCGAAACCGGTGTCGTTGGTGAACGGCAGGGTCTCCTCGAACTCCGGGGGATTGCCCGACCAGTAGTAGTCCATGTAACCCACGCAGTTCACGGGCTCCAGACAGTTGTCCAGCACGCGCATGCTGGCGTCGCAGACGTCGCTGGTCATGTGGGCGGTGAAGGTCGAGCCGGCGGGCATGAACACGCCGTAGTAGTCCTCGGGAGCCAGGGCGTAGTACTGCACGTCGCTCGGCGGAATGAGGATGCACGAGCCCGACGGGGTGTTGTAGCCGTCGCAGGTGTCGCCATAGAACAGGCCGCTGCCGGAGACGTCGAGGACGTCGGCGCAGAAGTCGAAGGGAACGTACAGCGACGCCGAGAAGGAGATTTCCATGTAGAAGTCGCCGAATCCGTACTCACCGTCGAGGACCATCCAGATCTCGCCGTCCCAGCCGCCGGTTCCGCTGATGGTGGAGCCGCCCTCGGCACCCCAGGAGAAGTACTGAGTGAACTCCTCGCCGCAGCCGAGCGTGGAGCCGATCCAGTCGACCCAGCCACCCGCAGGCGCGACCCAGCTGAACGCCCAGTCCCAGCCGTAGGTGCTGGCGGGGAACGTGTAGTGGAAGACGACCTCGCCACCGGTGTGGATGAAGTACCCGTGACCCCAGTCATCCACGTTGCCAACGCTCGGGATGAAATGGAAGTTGTAGTAGGGGTTCGTCAGTTCGGTCACGGCACTGCAGTCCAGAAGGCCGCGTGTGGTGTCCGACTGGGGCTTGAAAGGTGCTCTGTCCCCCTTCATCATTTCGATCGTGTTGGCGAAGGCCACTCCGGCCATCATCGCCACGACGGCGACCACGGCCAGCAGCTTCATCAAGTTACGCATGAATGTCCCCCCTTGAATGGGTTGGGTTTAGGTGCGGGCTTTTCGGTGACATTCGAAAAAACCCTCGAAGAGCTAACTCCATGCCCTACCATCAAAAAAAAACCTGAGGGCTATGGCCTATTGAGTAATACAACTCTAACATATTTCTGCAAGCCAATGCAATAGCATAATCCAGGAATACCACATTTTTTTGTTCATATCAGACTGTATTGCAATCAATGGAGTTACGATACTGCCGGTGATGCGGAAAATCTCGAATCAAACCCATGGCAGAGATGGTCAGAATATCTAGCCAGCGATCAAAACACGAAGGCCGTGGTCAAGGTGACCCGCCGGCCGGGCAGGGGAATGCCCGGAACCTCCTCGTATGCACGGTCGAAGAGATTGGTGGCGTCGAGGTGCAGCCGCCATGCGGTCCACCGGAAGGTGGCCCTCAGGTCGGCGGCCAGATGCCCTTCGCCATCGGATCGCTCCCGGTAACGCGCCTGGGGCGTCAACTGCATGTGATGCGGGAGGGACACGGCGACGCCGGCAGACAACAGGTGCCGGGGCGCCAGGAAGCCGTACTTGGCCACGTGGTCGTCGGGCAGGCTGCGGCTGCGATCCAGATAGGAATGGTTGAGATAGACGACATCGCCGCGGGGGGTGTCCAGCCGGTAGGCCTGGGTCCAGCCCCGTACTTCTCCCGTGGCGATGTTCATGACGCGCCAGGGCTCGTCGCTGGCGGCGGCGGGCCGCGCCCAGTCGATCAGATCGTGCTCGTAACGCGTGAAATACTCCCAGACCACGGTCCAGGGCCCGCGCCTCACCTCGCCGCCTGCATCCCACGACCAGCCGCGCTCCGCAGAGAGGCCGGGATCACCCCGATTGGCGGGATCCTCGTAGTGGAGTTCGGTGAAGGTCGGCACGCGGAAGACGGTGCCCGACGAGGCGCGCAGCAGGATGCCACCGCCCAGATCCAGACTCGCAGCCGCCGATCGCGAGAGTGTCGGCTCGATGCCGGACCAGGCATCCAGCCGGGCGCCCAGGCTCCAGCGCAGGGGAAGGTGACGGCCCGTGACCTCCAGCGATGCGGACGCCCGCCGGCGCTCATGGTCGCCCAGGGCCGGCCCCGCCGTTCCCCCGCGGATGCCGTCGCTGCGGATGTCCTCGTACACGGCCTCCGCGCCCGTGGCCACCGACAGGCCGTAGCCAGCATCGACGAGCAGGCGCGTCTCGGCCGAGGCGCGGCGCGTCGCATGGTCGTTCCGATAGAGGTCGGGATCGTCGCGGACGAGGGTGAAGCGGTCGCGGTGACGGCGTCCGCCCAGACGCTGCTCGATGACGATCTTGTCGGAGAGATCGGCGCGCAGCTTCAAGCCGGCGAACAGGGCCTGCGTGTGCTCGAACGAAGGGAAGGGCGCGTAGAAATCCAGGGCGCCGAACGCGCGGCTGGCGTAGCCGGCCAGCAGTTCGATCTCCCTCCGGCCCGTGCGGCCGACGGCGCGTGCGGACGCGTGCCAGTTCTCGGCGTCGGTGCCCGGGCGGTCGCC
>JAHIYU010000139.1 GCA_018814885.1 bacterium
CCAGCCGGACCTGCAGATCGTCGTGGTCGTGGACGAAGCGGACGTCGCCGGCGAAGCGGCCGACGATCTGCACAGGTGCGGCGCGAGGATCGTGATAGCCAGGCCCGGGCCGCGACGAGCATCACCGTGGTGATCAGTTTCTTCATGATCTGGTCCTTTCTGAGCGGATCCGAATCCGGCGCCGAGGGCGGCCCGGCGTGTCTGGCTTCATGGGTATAGGAGTAGAATAGTTTAGTTTTATTACACGAAACCTGCAAGTCCCCGGCGCTCCCGGCGAAAGCATCAATCCGTTCAATCATAAGATCTTCAGTGAAGTTGCGGAATCAACACCGGGCGGAGACCGGGCTCCCGGCCAGATCGACCAGGCGACGGTCGAGACGGTGGAGCGTGACGCTTTCGTCCGACAAGCCGGCTTCCTTGACGGCCCTGGGCATGCCGTAGACGACGCAACTGCCCGCCGACTGGGTCAGACAATGGCATTTGCCGGCCTTCAGGAGCCTGACGCCCTCGCAGCCGTCATCGCCCATGCCCGTCATCACCACGGCCAGGATGCCGGCCTCGTCCCGTATTTCGCTGAGGGAACGGAACAGCACGTTCGCCGAGGGACGGCAGTTGTTCAGGGGAGGATCCATGTTCAAGGCGATCTTCGACATGTCGCCGATGCGCCTGACCGTCATGTGCTTGCCGCCGGGCGCCAGGTAGACGGTCCCGCCCTCGAGCCTGTCGCCGTCGTTCGCCTCGACGACCTTGACCGCCGATTTCGCATCGAGGTCCCTGGCCATGATTTCCGTGAAGAGAGGCGGCATGTGCTGGACCACGAGTATGGGCAGGGGGTAGGTGGCGGGGAGCTTCGGGATCAGCTTATCGAGAGCCACCGGTCCGCCCGTGGACACCGCGATGGCCGTGGCCCAGAAGTCGAAACCGGGCGCCGATCTCTTCGCGGGCAAGGTGATGTCCTGCGGACGATGCGCCGGCCGCGGACGCCTGGGGGTCGCGCGGGGTTTCGCGGATCGGCGAACGGGTACGGCGCGGTCGTTCCGCGGGCTGCACAGCAGACTGCGTATCGTTTCGATCAGGTCGTCGGCGCCGCGCGGCCCGGGCCTGGCTATCACGATCCTCGCGCCGCACCTGTGCAGATCGTCGGCCGCTTCGCCGGCGACGTCCGCTTCGTCCACGACCACGACGATCTGCAGGTCCGGCTGGGCCAGCTTGAGGGTCAGCAGCAGGGTCCGGCCCAGCATGTCGGGCAGTTCGGCATCCAGGACGATGATGTCGAACCTGCCGTAGGCGGACAGGCCGAGGCCCTCCCGGCCGCTGGCCACCGCTGCGACCTCGTCGATTGCGAACAGGTTCTCCAGCGCGGCCTGCACGGCCTGCCGGCAGGACCGGTCGCCTTCCACAACCAAGGCTTTCAAGCCCATTCATCATCCCCGGGCGAAGGATGCAACGGATTGACGCGTCGTATCGACGACGCGTCGCGGATCCCCATGGTTTTCGGCAATTCATGGATTCGTCTTGAGACATACCTGCCGGCCGGCGGTCGCGAGCTCGATCCCCACCGGGCAATGGTCGGAACCGTGGACTTCCGGCTGGATCCAGGCGCGCTTCAGGCGCGGGCGCAGGGACGCGGAGACGAGGAAGTAGTCCAGCCGCCAACCGATGTTGCGCCGGCGCGCATCCAGTCGGTAGGTCCACCAGGTGTAGTGGCCGCCGCCGCTCTCGAACTCGCGGAAGGTGTCCACGAAGCCCGCCGCGACCAGGGCGTCGAAGCCGGCGCGCTCCTCGTCCGTGAAGCCGGCGTTGCGCGCGTTGGCCTTGGGGTTGGCCAGATCGATGGGCTTGTGCGAGACGTTGAAGTCCCCGCAGACCACCACGGGCATGCTCTCCTCCAGACGCCGCAGGAAGGACAGGAAGTCGGCGTCCCACCGCCGGCGGTAAGCGAGCCGGGCCAGTCCGCGCTGGGAATTGGGCGTATAGACATTGACGAGGTAATGGTCGACGAACTCGAGGGTCAACACGCGTCCCTCGCCGTCGTGCTCCGGCGCCCCCATGCCAAAATGCACGCCTACGGGTTCGCGCCTGGTGAGCGTGACGACGCCGGAGTAGCCCTTGCGCGCGGCAGGATTCCAGTGGGCGTGATACCCCTCGGCGGAAAGTTCGACCTGCTCGGGCAGCGCCCTAGTCTCTTGCAGACAAAGGACATCCGGACTCTCCGCTGCCAGGAAATCGTCGAAGCCCCTGGTCTGGGCCGCCCGGATCCCGTTGACGTTCCACGAAAGAAATCGCATCGCCGCGCACGCCTTCGACTGGGGCTCGTTTCTTGCTGCCCGAACGGGTAGAGGACGCCACACGAGGCATTCCGATACTTCATGAGGATCGTCGGGTCACGATCGATCCATCCGAGGAACTACAGCGACCTCGATCAATCGGGAAGGTTGCCATGGGAGCTTGCAAAAGGCACGCAACTAAATCCGTCTTCATCGCCATCCTGTTGGTCGCCACCTCCGCCGCAGCCGACGACGCCTTGCTCTACGGCACCATCATGGCCGCGGCGGCCAGACCCGACGCGCCGGGCGACTGGCGCTACGAGATGCGCGTGACATGGGAGAACAACTCCCCGTTTGCGCTGAGCCACTTCAACCTGAAGCTCGACGACGGGACCAACTGCAACGACGAGGACATCAGATCATACCTGATCTGGAATTCTCCGGCGGGGGTAGCCCGTTGCTTCGGCGTCAACGCCGCGATCTACTTCGACGCGGTGCTCGAGATGGGCGGCGACCCCTCGCTGGGGATCGATGTGCCCCTGATCAAGTACGAGCCCAACGACATGAGCGAAATACGTCCCGGCCCGAACGGCGTGGGCGTGTTCGTGTTCTGGTCGAACCTGCCGCCGTGGCCGATCGACAGGCCGAACGTGCTGCTCAGCGAGAAATTCGGCCAGCTGCACAGCTTCGGCCAGATGGACGGCGTCTTCCCGGCGCTGCCCTGCGATCCGATCGCCACGGATCAGTCGAGCTGGGGCGCCGTCAAGGCGGGATACGGACACTAGCGCCGGCGACCGACCGCCCCTCGCCACCTTGCGGGAGAGACGACTTCGGATCGTCTCTCCCGCCTGCCGTTCGACCGGCACTTCCCGCATCAGAGAATCTCAATTAATCCTGCAACTTGTAAACTTTCGCGAAATAGTGTAAACTCCCCCTAACTTACCGGTCTTTCAGCGGAACCGTGAAGCGCCGTTCGCCGGCGCCTCACACCCCGTCGGTTCCCCGAGTGTCCGCCACAACCAGGGAGATTCGCTCAATGATGCACCAACGATCCTGCCATCGCGCCACACTGGCCCTGCTGTCGATGCTGCTCCTGCTGTCTTCGGCGGCGTTCGCCCACGACGGGAGAATCTACAACCCCGACCGCAAGGCGGACGCCCCGGCCTACGCACCTTCCCGTCTCGACCTGATGAACGAGAGCTTCGAGACCGCCGTGCCGCCCGCTGGCTGGGCCATGCTGAGTCTGGGCAACGCGACTCAGGAGTGGTATCAAACGGACGCCGGCGCCCGCACCGGCAGCTATAGCGCCAGACTGGATTACTGTCCCATCAGCCAGACCATGAACGAGTGGCTGATCAGCCCCGCGCTGAACTTCACCGGCCTGACCGACATCAGGCTCGACTTCTACGAGGACGAAGCGTACTGGACCGACTATGGCGACCATCACTACGTCATGGTCAGCACCACCAGCCAGACCGACACCGGCACCTTCTCGGTCGTCTCCGACATGACGCCCGCCACCCACAACATCTCCGGCTTCACCGGCTCCGCGGTCACCGTCGACCTCTCGGCCTACGCCGGCGAGCCCACGGTCTACGTGGCGCTGCGCTACACCGGTTCCGACGCGGACATCTGGCTCGTGGACGACGTGCGCGTCTACGAACCCTGGCTGCACGACCTCGCCCTCAAGGACATAGCTCCCGACGACTGGCAGTTCGCCGGTGGAGCGACCCTCCCCATACAGGTCATCGTCAAGAACATCGGCCGCAGCACCGAGGATTTCGACGTGCAGGTGACCATCAGGAAGAACAGCGTCCAGTTCTACCAGGAGACGAAAAGCGAGACCGGGCTGGCGCCCGGGGGCTCGCGATCGGTGATCCTGCCCACCTTCACGCTCGACGCCGCGAGCTACTACGACCTGGATGCCGAGGTCATTCTGGCGACGGACATGGACACGTCCAACAACCAGGGCACCGCCTTCTTCGACACGTACACCTTGCCGCACGTGCCGCTGGGCATCCTGCTGACCCAGTCGGACTGCCCCGGCTGCGCGGCGGCCAACCAGGCCCTCGACGCCTACATCCCGACCCAGGGCAACGACGTGGCCATCCTGCGCGTTCACGTCTGGTGGCCCGGCACCGACGCCATCTACGACGCCAACGAGCCCCAGAACAACTTCATGGCCCTCGGCAGCGGCGCCGACTACGCGCCGCACCTGCGCATCGACCAGAAGTTGGACGCCGGTTCCGACGGATCCGGCTACGCCTTGCGGTTCGATATCCGCAAGGGCTATCACAGCCCCATGAACATCGTTCACGTCTGGGATCCGGCCACCGAGACCGTGACCGTCGAGGTGGAGAACCTGGAGTACATGCCCCCCGAGTGGAACCTGAGGCTGCGCGTGGCGATCACCGAGGACGACGTGTACGAGCCGGGCACCAACGGCGAGCTCTACCACGACCAGGCGTTCCGCTACATGTACCCCGACACCGACGGCCTCGTGGTGCCCACGACCCCCGGCAAGCACCGTTACACGGTCCACTGCCCCGTCAATGCGGAGACCTGGGTCTACGAGAAGCTGCGCGCGGTGGTCTACGTGCAGGACAACGACACGTGGAAGGTCCACAACGCGGCCACCGGCCTGCTGACCGAGACCCTCGTGGCGGTCGACGATTCGGCGCCAGCCCTGTTGACGGTCAAGGGCAACCATCCCAACCCGTTCAACCCCGAGACCGCTATCAAGTACGAGCTGTCCGCCGACCGTCGGGTACGCCTGACGATCTACGACGTCGACGGCAGCCTAGTGGCGACCTTGGTCGACGGCCTGCAGACGGCCGGCGCCCAGAGCGCGGTCTGGGACGGTCGCGACGCCGCGGGCCGGCCGGTATCGTCCGGCGCCTACTTCTACCGCATCGACGCGGGCGGCCTGAGCGAGACCCGCAAGATGGTGATGGTCAAATAGGCTGCGCCTGAACAACACCGAAGCGGCGCGGCCATGACGGCCCACCCGACCTTTCAACGATGCGCCAGCACCATCGCCAGCGCCCGGGCCGAGAACTGCTCGCCGTCCGTGCGCGGGGCCGAATCGCACGTCATGCGCACCACGCGCAGACCGGCCTCCTCGGCCATCCGCAGCGGCTCGCTCTCGTGGTGGTACTCGTAGACATGATCGCGCTGGGGAGATTCCAGGGCGGTGGAGACGAAGGCCAGTCCCTCGGGTGCCAGGTAGCGGGCCACCGAGGTGAACAGGGGTCGCGGGTCGGCCATGTGCTCGGCCAGCATGGCGGCGATGACGCCGTCGTGGCGGCCTTCCGCGAGGTCCAGGTCGAGCACGTCGCGCGCGACGAAGCGTGCGCGCCCGGCGTGGGGCGAGGCCGCCGCGAGGCGGTTGGCGATGCGGATCGCCGGCGAGCTGATGTCGTAACCCAGGAGCGTGGCGTCCGGACGGTGCTCCAGCGAGACCAGTCCCATGGCGCCGTGGCCGCAGGCCAGTTCGAGGATCCTGGGCGCCGTCGGCAGGCGGTCCAGGAAATGGTCGCGGAAGAGCCCCAGGTGGGCCGTCATGCTAGGCCAGAAGGCGTAGATCAGCACCGCGGCCCACATATAGGGCGTCATCACGTCGTCGTCCCCGTAGACCTTGTCGATGATCCTGGGCAGCTCGTCCGGCGTGTATCGTCCCGCCTTCTCGTAGGCGAGCTTGGCCTGCGCCACGTGCAGGCAGTACGCGTCGTAGCCGCGGACGGCGGCGGCGAAGACATCCTCCCCGTAGGCGCCGCGGGCCCAGCGGGCGAGGGGATCGCAGAGCCAGGAGCAGACGTCCCGGTTCGCCTCGTAGACGGCATGGGCCGGGGCGGCGAAGAGCTTGGCCGCGGACGGCAGGGCGTCCAGGAAGTCGGTGCCGGATACGGTCCTGGCGATCAAGTCGGTCTTGGCGGTCGTGACGCTCATCTCATGCCTCGCAGGATGTCGAAGGTGATGCCGGAGGAATCGCGGCAGGCGCGCCGCACCATATGCAACAGTCGCTGATCATCGATCAACAACTCCCTCCCGGCCGCGGGTGTCAGGAAATCGACCGGTCGCCGGAGCGGAGGATCGAGCGCGCCTTGGCTCGAGATCGGAGGGCGAACGGGCCGGATTGCCGATTACCGGCGACTCTTGCGGCATGTCCGCCACCCCGACGCTTTTCGCGCCGGTGCGGCAACGCGCGCCTACCGTCACGCCCGGCAGGACCGAGGCGCCGATTGCAAGCAGCGTGCCTTCGCGGGTCCGGGGCCCGCCGGCCGCTGAGACGCGGGGCATCAGGGAGCAATGGTCGTCGGTGCGGGCGGCGTGTTATCATCGGCGGCGGTCCACCGGAAAGGACGAGCATGCAGGACAGCCTGAATGTCGCGGCCCGCATACTGCGCGAATCCCGCCACGCCGTGGCCTTCACCGGCGCCGGCGTCTCGGTCGAGAGCGGCATCCCCGCCTTCCGCGGGCCCGACGGCATCTGGAGCCGCTACGATCCCGCGACCATCGAGCTGGGCTTCTTCCTCGCCAACCCGCGCGCGTCGTGGCTCGTGATCAAGGAGATCTTCTACGACTTCTTCGGCCGGGCGGAGCCCAACGCCGCCCACGTCGCGCTGGCCGACCTGGAGCGCGCCGGCGTGATCCGCGAGGTCATCACCCAGAACATCGACAACCTGCACCAGGAGGCCGGCAGCCGCCGGGTCTGGGAGTTCCACGGCAACTCGCGCCTGATGGTCTGCCTGGGTTGCGGCCGCAAGACGCCCGTGGCCGAGGTCTCTCTCGACGACCTGCCTCCCCGCTGCGACGACTGCGCCGGGCTGCTCAAGCCGGATTTCATCTTCTTCGGCGAGGGGATTCCAGAGCCGGCGCGCAGCGAGTCGTTCCGGGCGGCGGAGGCCTGCGACGTCATGCTGGTGATCGGCTCGACGGGCGAGGTGGCGCCGGCGTCGCTGCTGCCCGGCGTGGCCCGCAACGCCGGCGCGACGATCATCGAGATCAATCCGGAGCCGTCGCTGTTCACCGACGGCACGACCGGCATCTTCCTGCAGGGCAAGGCCACCGCGGTGATGACGGCGCTGGCGCGGGAGCTGTGGGACGGGGGGCACCGCATCGTATGACACGCGCGACGACACGCTCTATCTCCTGCTGATCAGCATCCACGGACTGATCCGCGGGCCATGACCTCGAGCTGGGGCGCGTCGCGGACACATGAGGCCTGACCGTGTACGTGGTGGAACTGGCGCGCGCGCCGGGCGAGCGCCTGGGTATGCTTCACCTCGCCATCGCCTCCGGCACGAGGGCCGCGACCGCTTCCCACACGGCCCAGAAGGCCGTGCTGTCCGCAGCGCTGAGGCCCTGGTTGCGCAGCGGATCCCGCAGATCTCCGAAGAAGTGGCCGATCGTCGGGTACCGGATGCAATGCGCGTCACCCGCGGAAGTCAGGACATCACTTGAGCAGGACGACCTTGGCCGAAGCGAAAGCGCCCCCGACGCGCAGTTTCAGCAGATACGGTCCCGCGGGCACAACTCGTCCGGCGTCGTCGCGGCCACGCCAGACGACCGCGGAGTCTCCCGCCGGCGCGGCGCCGCTGAACAAGCTGCGGACGTGGCGCCCGTCGGCCGCGTAGACGTCCAGCGCGACCTCGGCCGGGCGGTCGAGACTGAAGCGGATCTCCGTGGCCGGATTGAAGGGATTCGGCGACGGCGGCAGCAGCTGCGCTGCGGGAATCGCTATCCGCAGCACGGCCGTGGGCGGATCCTGGTCATAACGTATCGTGCAGTAGTCGAGATCGATCATGGTTCGCGCAGAGCCGCCGGTCACGAACACGGCGTTTTCATGGACCAGCACCGCGACGGGATTGTCGGTACCCAGGCCCGGACCGTTGTAGGTCTCCTCCCACACGAACATGCCGTGGGTGTTGAGCTTGCGCGTGCAGAAGATGTACTCGCCCGCATCCGTCCGCTGTCCGCTGACGTAGACGTTGAGCTGCGGGTCGGTGGCGACTGCGTGCGCATAGTCGTTCCCCGGGCTGACCCGGTGGTCCGTCCACTGCAAAGCGCCGTCGGGATCGTACTTCAGGGTCATGTAGTCCACGCCGTTTTCGTCGTGCGCCACAGTGCCGGTCACGATGACGTTGTCCAACGCGTCCACGGTCAGGGCCAGACCGCTATCCGTGAAGTAGGATATGATCTCGTCGTCCGAGGGTCCGTCGTAGCGTCTCACCCACAGGCGGTCGCCGTCCGGGTCGTACTTGATGGTACAGATGTCGTAGGCGGTGGCCACGCTCGACGAGCCGCCGGTGACGACGACGTTGCCCGCGCCGTCCAGGACGATGTCCGTGGCGGAGTCGAAGTCGTCTTCCACGGGCATGAGCGTGCCGTTGTAGGTGTCGGACCACAGCAGTGCGCCGGACGGACCGTAGCACAGGGTGCAGTAGTCCAGGCCCGTGCCGGGACATCTCGAGCGACCGGTCAGGTAGGCGTGGCCCGCGTCGTCTACCGCCAATCCCGTCGGGCGGTCCTCGCCGTGGGCCGACCCGTCGAAGGTGCGGGCCCAGAGCAGCACGCCGTCCGGATCATACTTGAGCAGCAGGAAATCGTAGCTGTTCACGATGTCCTCGTGCGTGCCCGCCAGGTAGACGTTGTCCACCCCGTCCACACCGACGAACAGGCCCAGAACGTGGTAGTCGATCGTATCGGTGGCGGTCCCGGGGAAACGGGACACCCATTGCTCCACGCCGTAGCGATCGTACTTGGCCAAGGCGGCGTCCCAGAGATTCGCATCGCTGCCGGGTCGCGACCCGATGGAGGAGAGGGCCACGACCACGTCGCCGGCATGATCGATCGCTATGTCGTGGCCCTCGTCCGTGTTGTCGCCGGGGCCGTTGTAGCGGGCGCACCACCGCTGCGGACCGTCGTTGGCATACTTGATCGTACAGACATCGAGCCCGAGACCGATGTCGAAGTTCGAGGCGCCGGTCACGTACACGTGGCCGGAGTCGTCGACGGCCATGGCCGTGGGCATGTCGTTCAGGTTGGCGGCGTCGAAGCGCTGGACCCAGGTCTCATCGGTCGCCGACGACGTCGATGGTGGGATGACAACGAGCATGAAAGCGAACACCAGGGCACCGAGCCGTTCCCCCATGATCAACCTCCCGGCTGGAGTCGTGCAGATAATGAACATACAAATCCATCGTATGCGGATCCGCAAGAGGTCATCGGCGCAGACGGCGGTCTACTTCACGAGGAGGATCTTGGTCGCGCACCCGGGCCCGCTACCGTCCAGCCGCACCAGGTAGAGCCCGGCCGGCACCGCACGTCCGGCGTCGTCGCGGCCGCGCCAGGTGCAGGACGACACGCCCGCGAGCGCCAGTCCTCGGTGCAGCGTCCGGACATGACATCCGTCGGCCGCGTAGACGTCCAGTTCGACCGATATCGGGCGGTCGAGAACAAAGCGGATCTCCACGGCCGGATTGAAGGGATTCGGCGACGGCGGCAGCAGACGGGCGAGGACCGTCGCGGCCGGCGGCGCAGCCTCCGGCGCGGCGGTGACGTCGTCGCCCGCGCCCAGGACCGTACGGAAGGCGAAGGCGCCGTCGCCGGACAGTTCCGTCTCCTCGGTCAGGGCCAGGTCGCGGCGATCCCAACCGGCGTGCAGGGGCGCAGCCACGAACGCCGCGTCGTCGTAGAGCAGCGTCACGGACGACGCGCCGGCACCCAGGCGATACCAGCTGGACGACGCGGGCGCGGCGCCGTCATACGCGCGGACCAGCTGGCCGGGGCCGCGCAGCAGCAGGGACCACAGGTCGGGATTGAGGCCCAGCCGCAGGTACAGATCTCCGCTCACGCTCTCGTTCACCAGGGTCGCCAGCGTGTCGGAGCCGGCGTTCAGGGTGTGGGTCAACTGGATCAGGCCGTCGGGCGACGCGAAGCCCAGCCCGCCCGACAGCAGCGATGGCGTGAAGATATCGTCGGCGTAACCGCCGTTCATCACCTTGAAGCCCGTGCAGCGCGTGGCGCGGCCGTCGGCGTACTCCTCCTCGCCCGGGGCCGAGGGATTGGCGAGGGGGTTGCCCAGCAGGAGCACGGCGTCGCCGCGGTCCCGGTCGTACCGGAAAGCGAGCAGGCAGCGGCCGCCCCGGTCCTGCCAGAGCAGCCACACGCGGCCGTTGCGCAGGACGAACTCGTCGATCCCGTCGATATCGGCGTCGATCGGCCAGGCGGCGGGGGCGGCGAACGGGGGCAGCAGGCCGTCGCGCACGGAGTCGGCCCAGGCCGCGGCCATCGCCAGACCGACCGCGTCGCGGGCGTGGTTCTGCAGGCGCAATGCCCAGCCGCTCAGGCCGTCCCAGCTCGCGTCGGGGTAGAGCCAGGCGCCGAAACCGTCGCCGTCCTCGTAGTCGGTGTTGTCCTCCTCGTGCCAGGCGGTCTCGTAGATCATGGCGCTGAAGGCGGCCTCGGCCAGCGCACGCGGACCACCGGCGGACGCGGCGGCCACCGCCGACCAGGCGTCGTGCATCAGGGTACCCGGCGAGTTGAGATCGCCGTGGGACGCGCCGCCGGGCAGGCCGGGCCCGTCGGCCTCGGGGCCGACGCCGCGGGCGTGGTAATCGCCCTGCTCGCCCGAGATCACCGGCACCAGGTCGTAGAAGCTCTGCTCGTTGCCCGTCACGCCGCCCGCGCTGTCGTAGTACCAGTTGTGGTAGCTGTCCTCGCAGGCATGCTGCAGCCAGTGGTAGGTCATCACGTCGAGGTCGGTGCGGGTGCCCTGCTCGATCACCCAGGTCGACGGATCGGCCAGGGCGCGGTCGGTCATGTCCGCCAGGGTGACCATCTCGACCCAGGGGTGGTTGGCGAGCCAGCGGACGGTGGCCTGGTACTGGTTGGGGTTGTTGTTGGGCTCCATCTCCCCCGAGACCGCACCGAAGCTCTTGCCCGCGAGCGCCTCCCAGTCGTCGAAGACCAGCACGAGCTGCGGGTCGCCGCTGGTCGCCTTGTCGATGAGGCTGCGGCGCACGTCCAGGTGCAGGCCCCCGTCCTGTACCCAGAACTTGGTGCTGTCCTCGCGGTGGTTGATCATCCAGCAGAGCACGCCGTTGATGCGGTGGGCCTTGTGGCGATAGGACGGGTCGGGCCACTCGGTCTCGCCGGGATGGAACCAGTGGTGCAGGTGGGCGGCGGCGTCCAGGTAGGTGGCGGCGTAGCCCGCGGCCGGGATGTCGGCGAAGGTGAGGCCATCCAGGGGCCAGAGACCCGTGGGCAGGGAGCGGATCACGCGCTCGGGCACGTGCATCACCTTGAGATCCGCCGGGACCAGGCCGAAGAGCGCCGCGTGCAGGCTGTCGGCGACCGCGAAGCTGGCCGCGTTGGCCGGCCCTTCGAAGTAGGGCATGATGTGCTCGGCGAATACGCCGCCGATCAGGGCGCCGGGACGGTCGTTCTGGTCGGCGTCGGCGAACAGGGCGATCTCGGCGAGCAGGCTCGGACCGTCGCTCGGATCGGACGCGCCGCTGGGCGAGGGCGCCCAGGCCAGCCCTGACAGCAGCGTGCCGCTGGCGTGGATGTTCAGGGGCACCCCGAAGATGCGGTGGGTGTCCAGGGTTCGGATGAAGCCCGTGCCGCCGGGGATGCCGGTGTCGCTCTCGGGGTCGTGGACGTGCACGCGCAGGTCGTCGCCGCGGTTGAGCGACTGGTTGCCGTGGGCGATCGAGGCGTACTGGACGCGGCCGGCGGCGGCGTTGCCGGGGGTGGCTCCGTTGAGCACGCCGTCGGAACACCCCCTGTCGTCGTCGGCGATGGCGTCGGCCAGGTCGCTGCTGCCCGCGCCGCCGCTGCAGTTGCCCTCGGCGAAGTCCTTGGCGGTCGCCACCTGGTAGAGGATCTCCGACGCGCCGTTCCAGCCCGCCGCGTAGAGCAGCGAGACGGGGATCGCGCATTCCACGGCGTCGAGTTCGGTGTGCCAGTAGCTTCCGGTGAGCTGCCCGTTCCAGCCGGTGCCGTAACCGCTGTCGTAGAGGTTGTAGGTCGATCCGGCCACGTCGCCCGCCGCGTAGAGGGCCAGGCAGATCTCCCAGGGCGTGTCGGTCATCACGTCCAGGTAGTCGGGCAGCCAGTCGGCGCCGCCCAGGGCGCAGTCGATGGCCAGGTACAGGTTGACGTTGCCCTCCCAGCCGGCGTTCAGGTCCAGGAAATCCACGCGCAGGCAGAGCTGGTCGCCTTCGATGCGGGTGTAGAAGGCCAGCAGGTCGCGGCCGGCGTCGTGGCCGTCGCCGAAGGTGTGGACGTCGTCGCTGGCGTCGAGGGCGCGCAGGTCGGCGTGGGACCAGTCCTGGAACTCCTCGTTGTAGGTCAAGCCGGCCAGATCGGTGCCTAGGGCGGGGCCGGGACCGATGGTGATGGCGGGGGCGGGAGGGACAACGAGGAACAGAGCAGAAAGGGCGTAGGCATAGATCGTCAAGAATCGCATATTGTGTCCAGTGTCATGAGTTCTTGTGGCATGGCAGCGGTTGACGATAAGTATAACACAAAAAAATGCGATCGACATCGCCTGGGCAGATTGGAGGATCGGGCGCAACGTATACAATAATGGCATTCGTTTCATATTGAATGTTTGAATTCGGATTGGGGTCACCTGAACAGGTCTTTGATCTCTCCCCAGGACATGTCCTCGTTACTCATCGACACATCGGAAAAGGGCTCGAAGAGCACGTAACCGAACTCGGCCGGGTCATCGTGGCCGTCCAGGATCCGCGCCGCGATTTCCCCGGGATCCGACGTTATTTGAACAAAGCCTTGATTTCTCCCCAGGACATATCCTCATTGCCCACCGGCACGTCAGAAAATGGCTCGAATATCACGTACCCGAGTTCGGCGGGATCATCGTGGCCGTCCAGGATCCGAGCCGCGATTTCCTCGGGATCCGACGTACCCCAATAGTTGTTACGGAAGTCCAACTCTACCAGCCCGGAATAATATCCGTATGCGCGCACAAAATCCCCATCGGAGAAGATGTGGTTGCCCGTGAACGTCACCTGGGAATTGAGCATGGCTATGGCCTGTTGAGAAGCGCCTCTGAGTATGTTGCCGCTGCCGATCATAGTCGTTGACAGTTCTAGGTGAATACACCACGAATGACGAGTCCCATCAAGTATATTGTCATAGATCTCATGGTTTCCGGAGCTAAGCAGTATAAGACGGCTATAGCTATCCCAGAACGAACAACCGGTGACTCGTCCAGAACCACCTTCGAAGTAGACCTTGCTGTCACTAAAAGAACAGTCCTGGACAATTACACCAGACATCCCTTGAGAATAAACACCCGTATTAGTGTCGCTACTAAAGGTGCAATCTCTTATCACTGGATTGGCACATGGCGGAAAAAGCCTGATTCCGTTCCAGTTATCGGCGAATTCGCAACTCTCGATCAACGCCCAATCCGACGTGCCAAAGAGTAGGCCCGCATGTCCATCACATCCTCGCAACCGGCAATTTCTAATCTGAAAGGTTTCCGGAAATAGATGTACACCATCTACCAGATTCTCGATGGTAAGGTCCTCCACTACTAGATCACCCACCATCGGCCAGTTGACAATCCCCCGCCAGCCGTCGTCTGACATGTCCCCGGGCACGGCCGGGCCGATGATCGTCTCATCACGTCCCGCACCGACGAGCGTCAGGTCGATGCCGGGCACATTTACACATGCTAGCCACGATACATAAGGCGTCTCGAAAGGCACCAGATCGTCATAACGCCCCGGACCGATCAGGATCGAATCGCCACTCACCGATGCGTTCACCGCATCCTGGATCTTCGTGTAGTCTCCGCTGCCGTCCTTCTCCACGCGCCAAGTCACAGCAAACGCAGACACCGCCAGGAACAAGCTGACCGCTATGATCACCGAGATCCTCATGCAAGCTCTCCAATCGGAGGTAGGGGCGGCGCCACTCCCTCCACGTCCGTCCTCACCTCACCAGCAGCATCCGCTGCGTCAATTCCCGTCCATCTGCTTTCAGGCGAGCCAAGTACAGCCCGCTCGCCGTACTGCGGTCGTCGTCGTCGCGGCCACTCCACACCACCACATGCGAGCCAGCCGAGTAGGGACCTTCGGCCAGTGTCGACACTTTACGGCCCCGCAGGTTATAGACCGAAAGATCGATCCGACACGCTCGCTCCAGTGAGAACCGCAGCGTCGCCATAGGATTGAACGGATTCGGTGTAGGCGCCAGCAGCTCGGTGCGCAGGGGCACTGATTCCTCGTCCACTGCCAGATTCTTTCCCCCGGTCCGCTCCAGACGTGTCGTCGTCGTTCCCGCCTCGACCAGCACCGGTTCGACCGCCAGGCGGTAATCCGGATGCAGCGGCAGCCACGCCTCTCCATCCAGGCTCAACCACGCTCCGGGACCCCCGGGTTCGTACTTGTAGCCGATCCCGGCGCCGCCGCCGGTCCCGTCCTGCTCATACACGCTGCCCAGGGGCAGTTGGAACAGCACGTAGAGGCCGTCCTCAACACTCGCCACCTCTTCGGTAAACGTCTGACCGCACCACTGCAAAGAGCCGCCTGTCACGTTTTCCGCCAGCAACATGGCCGATTGCGAAGAACCGGGATTCTCTTGGCCACCAGCGGTCGCCTGCAGCGTCGTAAATTGCGTCGTCATATCGTTATGGTACCACTGCACACCGGCTATGGCCTGGTCATGATCCAGAGGTACCCACACCGCCATGTAACTCTGGCCCTGAACAACCGACATTCCGAGCACACCATCCACATCAGCGTTCGCCGGGGCTATCACCGGCAACAGAATGCAAATCATTGTCGCAACGATCTTACTCCTGGATGATGTGATCATCATCTTCCCCTCCCTTGGCACAGAAGGACGCACTGAACGAACGGCTGGCCGTGTTGTATTGCGTGTATTCCGGCGTATTCGTCTCGCTCATAACTTCGTATACATAGTTGCCGGGCAAGCATGCCGTACCGCTGATGGAAAAACTGTGCCAGTAACTGCCGTCGTAATTGCGCCCCGTGGTTGCGGTTACGTTCGCATCTGCGGGAGCGTATGTAATCGTCGTCGAGTTCGGGAACGTGATCGACACACGATCCAGGTCCGGCACAAAGCTGCACGCGGTAGTCCATTGGATCTCCCAGTGCAACTTGCGGTTTGGCAAGACAAATACCTGATGGTGCAGGCTGTCCGCGATCACCGTGGGGTCTGTCTCATCTACGATTTCCACGACTGTACCAATTTCACCGGGCTGGAACTCGTTCGTCTGGACGAACCCGCCCGGCCAGCGAGTTCTGACTGTGACCGCTTCGGTGTGATCGCCCAATCCGAAACGTAGCGAGTTGCTCATCTGCCCGCCAAGCCCGCTGCCCCCGTCGACAAACAGGGTCGTGGAATCGTCGTCCGCTATCACGGTCACCACCGCACCGATCCCCGAGCGGTTGTTCGCGCCCGACAGAACATTGAGGCGCACGCCCAGCCGGCTGGCCAGCGGCGTCTCATCGCCATCCGGGGCTGTCGCCGAGTAGTAGAATGACTGGTCGGCGAGCGGTCGTCCCAAATACAGGTCCATGTCCCCATCGCCGAGGAAGTCCGTCGCCGCCAAGCCCGATACACTTTGCTCTAAATCACCCACGCCGGTGATATCCGTGACATCCTCGAAATATGGGGCATGACCCGCGGGGACACGGCTGCCTGCATTGCGCAACAGATGCACTCCGTAGGGCGGCAGATCGGTCGTTTCATCCGCGACCACCAGTAGATCGATCCAACCGTCTAGATCGAAATCCAGTGGCCTCAGATCGGTCACCGGACCAGTCGGTGGCAGAAGCGCTGTCGATTCGTAGAACGTACCCGGCTCTACCGGGTTGTTCAGGAACAGGCGCGGCCTTGTTTCCGAAGTCGCGCCCTCAGGGCGAACCGCTGCCGCCAGATCCGGCAGGCCGTCGCGGTTCACATCTGCCCACACGGCTGCATCCACCCTGCCCAACTCGATCCCCGGGAATCGCGTCGAGAACTCGTCAGGGTACAAAGCATTGGTTCGGTGATATAGGTGTGTTTCCGACGGATCGCCGAGCGAGGGAACGAAAACATCGAGAAGGCCATCACGGTCGATGTCCACCCAGCTCACCGACGAGACCGTGACCGGCGCCGTTTCTGAACCCTGGAAGATCGACCATATCGGCGTAAACCCGGCACCGCCCAGCTCCCACACGTTGGCCAAGAGCAGGAACGGATAGTGAGAGTGCGTTGGTAGGAGGCGCTTCGCACCGCCGGCATCGGCGCGGGTTACCAGCAGGTCGACATTCCCGTCGGCGTTGAAATCGCCCCAGCTCCCCGCCCAGCTCTTATGCAGCCAGTACTCGGTCTGGCCTTCCATTTCCCAGTTCAGCTGCGGGCCGATGTTCTCGAAGAGGGGAGGATCTGCTCCGGCCCCCTTGTTGCGTAGCAACATAGGGTGATCCTCGTGCGCCACGAATATGTCGATGTTGCCGTCGTTGTCAAAGTCTGCGGCGGCACTGCCGCGGGCGTCTGACAGATTATTGATATCAGCATTGAATGCGTCTGTGACTCTCTCGAATCCTGGCGCGCCATGTGAAGCTTCACCCGTGTTTCTGTAGAGTTGTGGTGGGCCGTTCTGAAGGGTCAAGAAGAGGTCCTCGTCACCGTCGTTGTCGTAATCGAGCGTAATCGCGCTGTAGGGCACGCCCGGGTAGTCGAGCCCAGTCACATGCTCCGACTTGTTCACGTACTTCGCCGCCGGTGGCGGCGCCGGTGGTGGAGGCACCTGTGCGTAGTAGAGCCCCTGTCCAAAGGTGCCGATCACGAGCTGCCCGGTCACATAGGGATTGAAAGCAATGTCTTCGACTACGATGCCTTCGGCCATAGTGTTCGCGAATTCATAGGTCCATACGGGATGATCGGGGTCCGTCATATCGAGCTTCCACAAGCCCGTGTACTCATGCAGGCAGCCGACATTAGAGAGCTCCGGTAACGCCGTGCCCTTGAGATTGATGCCGAGAAAGACGATATGATCATCATACGGTGAATAGACCAGCGTTTCGACCTGCGGAGATTTGCTCGTGAAATCAGCGAGCTCAACAGGCATATCAAATACCGCCCAGACCATATCGTTCACATCGGCTGCATCCGCGTTCTCGGTACGATAGATCGTTGCCGCTGCATCAGGTGCAGGGCTATGAGGACTGACACCAAACATCAAGACCTTGCCGGATACGCTTGCCGCCAACTCGTGGATATGATACGTTCCTGCAGGGAATGCCGGCTGGGGAGTAACTTGCACCCAGCTAGTCGAGTTGACACTGTCGAGCCTGTAGAGTTCGGCACCATAGCCCGTCGCAGCGAAAAGACGCCCGGTCGCCGGTACATATTCCAGATCCATTGCCATCTCTGTGATGATGTCCAGATCCAGATCCTTCGTGAACGCCAGGTTTTCCTCTGCCGTCGAGATGACCCATTGCTCCATACTATAGTTCCATTCGCCGCGTACGACGCCGTAGTGCCCGACATCAGCGATCTCGTAGTTGTAAGTGGCGAACCAAATATCGGCCGTCGTCATTTCGAGGTCATAGATACCAACTTTGTGCCCTACTACATCAGCGATCGACTCATCTATCCATCCTCCAGGAGGATCACCCAGCAAAGCATTGCTAATGTAGATCGTTTCGTCTGCTTTGTTGACCCCGACAACTGCCAGGAGGAGCTCGCCTCCGCCATGCCAGTCAGGCCATACTTCGACATTACTAGAGCTGTGATGATCATCGGGAATCGGATGTATTTTCCAAGCTTCGTGTGAGTTGCGCGTAGACGAGAAGACCCCGTCGTCCTGGTTGGCCTCGATCACCCTGCCGTCGCTGCGGAAATCGAGATCGTTGGTCCCCATCTCATCGTAACCGTGGGAGATCCATTCATCGCCGGACCAATGACCACAGACGTTATCCCAGGTCTGGCCGCCGTCGCTGGACAGATGCAGCATCGCATTATACTGGACAAGAACCTTGATCTCCGACTGGGGCACCGACCCAATGAGCGCCGGCAATAAGACGGTAGGTTGATCTATCACCTGAGTGCCCCAGAAAGTCTGGTATCCCATATCCAGCGGAATCGCGGGGGCGCCATATGATGAGGGATACATGTAATCAACACCGGCGCGTCTATACACCCGCAACGACCAGGACGCCCCCTGAGAAGGCTCGACGGGCGATACGTACGGTTGGCTTCCCCTCAACATGCTGGCCTTGGAGTCAGATGAGGTATTCCGGTTACCGGCCAGAATGATATCTGGGTTTTCGCCCGTGCCCTCGATCACGTTCATGAGCCAGATGGTGGCGCCGGTATAGAGGGGATCGTCTGGATCATCATGCATGTCCCTCGTCATTCTACCAACTTCGGCCATCGTTTTCCGTAGATCGACCGGCGCGCTTGAGTCCCCGTTGTTGATCGGCCCACCATCGCCAACCCAATGCCATTCGGGATCGGGTTCGGTGACATCGAATATCCGATACACGCCGCCGGGTATTGTCGTGTCATCGCCGCGAAACAGGCTCATCCCGGCGTAAAGCGTTCCCCGCTGCGTCAAGTACACGTTCCAGCACATCAGGTTTTCACGGTAGTAGCCTTCTGGGTTGACAACCCCCTGGTCGTCGTGAAGAGGAATCGTATGCAGCCACCGCCAAGTGGTTCCGTCGTGCATGAAGATGCCGTGGATGGTGCTGACGACGACGTAGTCCGTACCGTCGAGCCGTGCAACGCTCAGATCGCGGGCCGCCCCGAAAGTCATGTTCTCAGGCGTGCAGTCCATGGCGTATGGTACCCAGCCCTGTGCGTCGTCCAGGTTTTTGCGCCAAACCGTATACTGGCATGGTGGGTTGCTCTCGCCTTCATGGAACTCGCCGTATTGATGGTTGGAATTGGCAGTGAGATCTCCAAGCCCGGGATATCGAAAGATGTCCGCTCCAAACCAGTTATCCATGTGCCTCGGACCACAGCGATTGGCTCCGGCGCCGGCATAGAGCATCCCCTCGCCGTTATGGGCGAAACAGGAGAAGGGAATCGCAACATTATCGAGTGTAAAGGTATAATCTGGTTCGGTATGTGTGTATGAATGGTAAAATGAGGCATGCGCTGTGTCGCGTATCCAACCACCGCCGTCCGGAGCCCGGTAGATGCCGCCCAGTGTCGCTGCATAATACTCGGTCGCATCATTGCGATGGATCCCAATCAGATCCTGAACGTAGCTGATCTGATCTCTGGCGCTGGCGCTGCTGGAGAGCAGTCCGTCATTCCAGGGCTGCCAGTGTTGCCCCCCGTCATCCGTACGAAATACGCCGCACATGTCGGTGCCGATCAGCATGGTCTGGCCATCGACGGGATCAAAGGTCCCGGCGTATAGCCACCCGCCGCCGCCGGGGCCGGCGGGTGTCAGCGTGATGGCAGCATGAGAAGGGATGGGGCTCAGTAGGATCGATATAAGGGCAAGAAAGGCTGGAAGAACATGGCCTCTGTCGTTGCCCTTGAGTATGCAGTCCTGGAACTTGCGTGGTCTTTTTTCGGACACGATCGGCTTACTGCCCCCCCCCTGTAACGATTCAATAAATTCAGACGAGACAGAAAGAACTTCGGTCAACGATCCGGCCGACCCTTGGCCTTGTTGCAGGAATGCATGGTACCTCCCTGGGGTGGAAATATAATGGCGCACCTCGACATGTTTAGGTGCAATAACAATCGATATCAATCTCGGCGGGCGATAATCTGATGCACCATGAGTTTGCGATAAGATAGTACCACGCGTCAACTAGAATCTGCTTGAATATGTTACTAATCGCGGATTTCAAACAAGGCTTAAGCCCCGACTTGAGCTCCGATCCGACCTACGCTAAGATACCGGCAACTCCAACCGGGAAGGTCCCGATGATCCGCGCGTGCAAGACAATCCTCATCGCCGGTGCATTGACTCTTGCGACACACACTGCCGCCCAGCCCCTCGCCGAATCCGTTGGCGACGGCGTCGTCCGCTTCCACGCCTCCGCCGCGGCCCGCGACGCCGCGCTGCCTTCCCTCTGCCTGGTTGAACCCCTGACCGGAACCGGCCCCGCCCCCGCCGGCTGGAGCGTCATCCCGGAATTCAGCCGCGTGATGGGACGGCCCGCCATCCACGTACAGGTCACCCAAGGCACCGACCTCTACGGCACCGGCGAGGTCCCCGGCCCGCTGCGGCGCAACGGCACCAGCGTCGTCGCCTGGAACTTCGACGCCTACGGCTGGGACGCAAACACGCCCCACCTCTACCAGTCCCACCCCTGGGTGCTGGCGCTGAGGGCCGACGGCACGAGCTTCGGCGTGCTGGCCGACACCTCGCACCGCTGCCGCATCGACCTGACCGACGGCATCCGCTTCGTCGCCCAGGGACCGGAATTCCCGGTTGTCGTCGTCGAGGGTGGCACGCCCCAGGACGTGGTGCGCGCCCTGGGCCGCCTGACCGGCACCATGCCCCTGCCGCCGCTGTGGGCGCTCGGCTACCATCAGTGCCGCTACTCCTACACGCCCGACGACCGGGTGCGCGAGGTGGCGCGCGAGTTCCGCGAGCGGCACATCCCCTGCGACGTGGTGTGGCTGGACATCGACTACATGGACGACTTCCGCTGCTTCACCTTCCACCCCCTGGACTTCCCCGACCCGGTCGCCCTGACCGACGACCTGCACGCCGACGGCTTCCGCGTCATCTCCATCATCGACCCCGGCATCAAGATCGATCCGGGCTACCGCGTCTACAACTCGGGGCAGGCCCGCGACGTGTGGGTCAAGACCCTCACCGGCCGCGACTACGTGGGCGCGGTGTGGCCCGGCGCCTGCGTCTTCCCCGACTTCACGCGCGCCGACACGCGCGACTGGTGGGCCGATCTGTACGTGGGCTTCCTGGCCAGCGGCATCGACGGCGTCTGGAACGACATGAACGAGCCGGCGGTCTTCAACGTCGACAGCAAGACCATGCCCCTGGACAACCGCCACCGCGCCGACCCCGAGCTGGGCGGGTCCGGTCCCCATGCGCGATACCACAACGTCTACGGCATGCTCATGGCGCGGGCCACCTTCGCGGGCTGCCTGCGCGCACGCCCCGACAGGCGCCCCTTCGTGCTCTCGCGCGCCAACCACCTCGGCGGCCAGCGCTGGGCCGCCTGCTGGACCGGCGACAACACGGCCAACTGGGCGCACCTCGACATGTCCATCGCCCAGGTGCTCAACCTGGGCCTGTCGGGACAGCCCTTCTCCGGACCCGACATCGGCGGCTTCTGCGGCGCCGGCGACGGCCGGCAGTTCGCGCGCTGGATGGGCTTCGGCGCCCTGCTGCCCTTCGCCCGCGGACACACGGGCAAGGGCAACGTGGACAAGGAGCCGTGGGCGTTCGGCCCCGAGGTGGAAGCGACCTGCCGCCTCGCCCTGCAACGCCGCTACCGTCTGCTGCCCCACCTCTACACGCTGATGCGCGAGGCGTCGCTGAGCGGCCTGCCGCCGGCGCGGCCGCTCTTCTTCGCCGACCCCGCCGACCGGGCCCTGCGCGGCGCCGACGACGCGTTCCTGCTGGGCGACGGCCTGCTGGTGTCGTGCAACACGTCGCCGGGCGCCTCGCGCGGTGCGATCCTCCCCGACGGCGACTGGCGCGCCTTCTCCCTAGTCGAGGGCGACGGCGCCGACCTCGACCTGCCGGTGCTGATGCTGGGCGCCGGCCACATCCTGCCCCTGGGACCGGTCGTGCAGTGGTCGGGCGAGCGCCCGCTGGACGAGCTCGAGCTCGTGGTCTGCCTGGACGACGAGGGGAAGGCCGAGGGCCTGCTCTACGAGGACGCGGGCGAAGGCTTCGGCTACCGCGAGGGCGCGTACCGACTGACCCGCTTCACGGCGCAGACCCGCGAAGGCGAGGTGGTCGTGAGCGCCGACGTGGTCGAGGGGAACTGGGCCCGGTCGGGACGGATGGTCACGGTGCGGCTGCTGACCGACGGCGGCGAGGTGATCGGAACGGGCAGCGAGGCGGGGCCGATCGGCGTTTCGCGCTGAGGCCGGACCGATATCGATTCCCGCTTTCGACGTGTACGCATGATCACTTGGAACGTGGACGTCATTCTCGCCGGGAACGCCGTCCCCGCGGCTTCAACACCCACCTCAGGAACCGCACCCACGCGCTCCACCGCGCCCCCGCCGGCTCCAACCCCAGGCTCCGCTCGGCCCGGTCCAGCGCATCCTCCAGCAGGGCGTCGTGCAGGGGACCGAAGACCAGCGGCCAGCTCAGCACGGCCGGGCCGCGGGTATTCATCTCCACCACGTGGCGCAGCACGGTGTGCTCCTCCCCCTTGGCCACCACCTCCAGGCGGTGGTGCCCGTCGAAGCCGCGCGGGGCCGTGAAATCGAAACGGATCGAACGGCCCGGCTCGCAGGCGCCTACGTCGTAGCGGACGAGTCCGTGGCCGCCGCGGGCGCCCACCTGCAGG
Organism: bacterium; assembly: GCA_018814885.1. Lineage (NCBI taxonomy): Bacteria > bacterium. Next base: position 22,781 of record JAHIYU010000139.1, read on the forward strand.
GGGCGGTCGAAGCGCATGGGCGGCCAGCGGTCCGCGGGCCAGAGGGGGTCGTTCACGGAGGCGAGACCGTCGAAGAGTCGTCCCACGACGGCGGCCGGCGCATCGACCGTCCTCTGATGGATGTTGCGAACCTTCACGGTCTCTTCCCCTGGGCGTCCGCCACGTCGTCGCCGCTGCTCGCAGGCTTGGCCGACCCGGGCAGCCGTCCACGGGCGATCTCCTCCATGTCCATCTCCTCGCCCGAGTCGAGCAGTTCCCCTGTGAAATGGCTGGCGTTGTTCACGAAGAAGACCACCGGCAGCTCGCCGGCCAGCTGTTCCAGGCGGTCGGCCTGAGCCGCCTCCTCGCCCGGCACAGCGGGGTCGAGTCCCATGAAGACCACGTCCGACTCGGCGCTCTGCGACTGCATGATGTCGCGCACGCGGACGTCCTTCGGTTTCAGCAGGATCTCGAACTCGGCGTCGATGCGGATGGTGGCGAGCATGCGCTGGAGATACAGGGTCGTCTGCTCGCGCATGGTTTCGGTGGTGGCCACGCTCATGATGCGCACGTGGGCGTTGCGCCATTCGGGGTTGCGCGTCAGGAGGTAGGTCAGCAGCAGCATGAGGTCGCCGTTGCGGCGCAGTCCGCTCCACCACACGTCGATCGTGCGGTGCCTCTGCGTGCGCCGGAATAGGTGACGGGGCTTGATGCGCCCTATGATGAGGGACATGCCCAGGGCCTGCAGCTCGCGCTGGACGCCCATGAAGACCGTGCGCAGCTGGGGATCCGACGGCCAGCCCAGCATCACGGTGTTGCTGGAGATGGCCGCCATGCCGTTGGCCTGGGACACCTCGACGATGCCGCTCGCCAGATCTCCCACGATGTCCACCTCGGGGAACACGTGCAGGTTCTCCCGCTGCAGCACGTCGCGCATCCGCGCGAGCCGTTCCGGCACCTGCGAAACCGAGGTTTCGATCGACCCCTCGATGAGTTCGCAGACCGTGACCACGCCGCGACCCTGGCTGAACCAGTCGGCGAAGCGGACCTGATCGAGTTCGCGCTCGATGCCGTCCACGAAGACCAGGGTGTGCGGCCGCCAGTTGCGGGGGCTGACGGGCCGGGCGTCGAGCCTGAGCAGGGCCCAGCGGATCAGGCTCTCGTAGAGGCCGCGCCGGGCGTCGCCCCAGCCGGCGGCGCGCTCGCGCCGCGACAGCAGGAGCCACAGGCCGAGCACGATCACGAGGGCCGCCAGGGCCGCCACCGGCGCGATCAGGAACATGGTAGCCAGGCAGCCAAAGCCGCCCAGGAGGTTGACCGACCAGTGCGTGCGGAGCTGGGGCCGCCAGGACGGGTCGCCGCTGAGGGTCTCGAAGGCCGCCGCGAAGTTGGTGGTGCCGTAGACGGCGAGGAAGATCATGGAGACCACGGTCGCCACCGCGTTGAGATCGCCCAGGGCCACCGCCCCGAGGGCGATCGCCAGGGACAGCAGCAGCCCCGGCAGCAGCGCCCATCTCGAGCCGCCGCGGCCGGCGAAGAGACGGGGCGCCAGGCCGTCGCGGGCCAGGGCCTGCAGCGTGCGGGGTGCGCCCAGGATCGACCCCACCGCCGAGGAGAAGATGGCGCTCCACAGGCCGGGCAGCACGAGCCAGGCGCCGCCCAGGGCCACGCTCGTCCACACCAGGGGATCGTTGCGGAGCACCTCGAGCGGCGCCGAGGCCGAGAGCACGAAAGGCACGAGCAGATACACGACCAGACCCGTGAGCACCGCCAGGATCGCGCCGCGCGGTATGGAGCGGACGGGATCCTTGAGATCGCCGGACAGCCCCAATCCGGCCATGGCGCCCGTGACCGCCGGGAAGAAGATGGCGAAGCCCCGCCAGAAGTCGAGTTCGCCCGAGCCGGCCGACAGCATCACGTCGTGCAGTTTCCCGATGCGCAGCGCGCCGGCGCCCAGCGCGAGCAGCGAGACGCCCACCACGACCATCATCACGACCTGGGCCCGGAGCGCCGCCCCGGCCCCGAACAGGGAGATGGCGCCGACCAGCACGACGATGACCACCGTCGCCTCCTGCAGCGGCACGCCGGGCCAGATGAACCGCAACGATTCCGCGAGGCCGAAGGAATACAGCGTCACCGAGAAGGTCTGCGACAGGAACAGCGGCAGCCCCACCGATCCGCCGACCTCCAGGCCGAGACTGCGCGAGATGATGTAGTAGGCGCCCCCGGCGCCCACGTGGCCGTTGGTGGCGACGGACGAGAACGACAGCGTGGTCGTGACGGTGATCACGTGGGCGAGCAGCACGATCACCAGCATCTGCAACAGGCCCAAATGACCCACCAGCCACCCGAAGCGCAGATACATGATCACGCCGAGGATGGTGAGGGTCGTCGGCGTGTAGACGCCGAGGAATGTCCCGAGACGCCTGTCCATGACCGCCTCCGGTCCGGTTGGCGTGAGTGTGTCGTGTCGCCCGAAGGCGCTGGATCTCATCGGCGGCCGGCGGGGGCGCCGTCCGAGGCAGAGATGGGTGCATCGGCCGGTCACGGTGTCAACAATAATCGCCGCCCGCTATGGCCGATCCCGGCCGCCTCGCCGACTCACCCCCTGAACATCAGCCACACCGCCGCCACCCCCGCCAGCAGCAGCAGGCTGGTCGCCAGGTGGCGGTTACGCAGCCGCGAGGGCAGGCGCTCTTCGCCGGCGGTGGCGTAGGTCAGGCCAGCCAGTCGTTCGGTATCGGGCGCCCGGCCGCTCAGACTGCCGAGCACCAGCAAGGCGGAACAGGCCACGAACAACCACGCCGCGAAATGCAGGAAGTTCATGGTGGCGTAGCGCTCGAAGGGACCGCCGGCCAGGGCGTCCTGGTTGAGCTCGGCCACCAGGCGCGCGGCGCCCAGCACGAAGCCGGTCCACAGCGCGAGCAGCGCCCCGCGCGCGTTGACCCGCGTCCAGAACAGGCCGATCAGGAACACCGCCGCGATGGGCGGCGCGATGTAGGCCTGCACGCTCTGCAGGTACTGGTAGAGCTGTCCCGAGATCCGCGACATGAAGGGCACCCAGGCCAGCGCCAGAACCACGAGACCGGCGGTGGAAATCTGCCCCACCGCCACCAGGCGCCGCTCCGACGACGCGGGGCGCAGCTTCTTGTAGATGTCCAGGGTGACCAGCGTGGAGCAGGAATTGAAGACCGAAGACAGGGAGCTCATCAGCGCCGCCAGCAATCCTGCCACGACGAGGCCGCGCAGGCCCACCGGCAGCAGGGTGCCGATGAGCGTCGGCAGGGCCTGGTCCGGCTGGGCCAGCTCGATCCGTCCCGTCTGCGCCAGGCCGTAGGCCACCACGCCCGGTATCACGAAGAGGAAGACCGGCAGCAATTTGAGGAATCCCGCGAAGATCGTGCCGCCGCGGGCGTCGTCCAGGCCGCGGGCCGCCAGCACGCGCTGCACGATGAACTGGTCGGTGCACCAGTACCAGACGCCCAGGATCGGGGCGCCCAGCAGGATGCCGGTCCAGGGAAAGTCGGGATGGGAAGCCGGCAGCCACATGTCCATGAAGCCGTCGCCCGCCAGGCCGGTCATGCGGCTCCAGCCGCCGAGCTCGTCCAGGCCGAGGAACGTGACGACGGTCGCGCCCAGGATCAGCACCCCCGCCTGCAGCACGTCCGTGTAGAGCACCGCCCGCAGGCCGCCGAGCACCGTGTAGATGCCGGTGGCCACCACGACGATCAGGGCGCCGGTCCAGAAGTCCAGGCCCATGAGCGTCTTGAAGACGATGCCGCCCGCCGCCACGGTCACCGAGATCTTCGTCAGCACGTAGCCGACGATGGAGATGACGGCCAGATACCAGCGCGCCGAAGCGGAATACCGTCTCTCGAGGAATTCGGGCATCGTCGTCACGCCGCTGCGCAGGTAGAAGGGCACGAAGACCCAGCCCAGCAACAGCAGGATCAGCGACGCCAGCACCTCGAACTGCCCCACGGCCACGCCGCTGGCGGCGCCGGTGCCGGCCAGGCCAACCAGATGCTCCGAGCCGATGTTCGACGCGAACAGCGACGCGCCGATCACGAACCAGCCGGTGTTGCGGCCGGCCAGGAAGTAGCCGGCGGACGACTCGCGCAGCCCGCGTCGCCGCGTTGTCCACCAGGCGACGCCGAAGACCAGCGCGAAGTAGAGGGCAACGACGATCCAGTCGAGAGCGGCCAAGCGGTTCATGATCACCTCGCGGTTACGGTGGAAAAGGTCCAGCGGACAGTCTAGCAGCGGTCACGGACCGGACAAAGCTGTTCTGTTGAACGTCGTCCAAGTGGGTGGTACACTGCGGGCCATGGGGGTTCTACCGAGAATATCCATCGCCTGCGAACGACATCCGCGCTCCGGCGCTTCGGCAAGATCGCCCGAGCCTCCCAGACGTCTGCGCTTCATGCCCTGTCCTGCACCACCACTAACTGGAGGTATCGCGATGAGAATCATCCTGTCCATGACCGTTCTGCTGCTGGCGGCCGGTCTCGCCGCCGCCGCCGACCCCGAAGTCGCCGTACCGCTGCGCGAGGGCGAAACCCCCATCGCTACACCAGCGCCCGCGCTGGACCTGAACCGGGCCGAGTTGAAGGCGGTGGAGGACGGCGGTCTGCCCGAGGGCGAGGTCGTCATCTTCACCCGCGAAGAGGCACAGGCCGCCGCGGCCGCGCGCCCCGTCTCCCCCCTGATGTCCGAGATCAACGCCGCCCTGGACGCCGAGCGGACACGGCACACCGAGCTGGAGGCCCGCTTCCGGGCGGCGCCGGACGAGCGGGCCGCCCTGGGGATCCAGCGCGAGATCGAGGCGCTGGCGCGCGATACCGAGCTGCTGATCCTGCAGATCCAGATCGATCACGCGCGCCTGGCCGGCCGCGAGGACGTCGCCCAGCGCATCGAGACGGCCGTCGCCGAGATGACCGCGCCGCGCCCGCCGCGTCAGCCGCAGGATCGCCCGGCACCCGTCAACCATTGAGAGGAGGCAGGCCATGAGTAAACGGATAATCACGCTGCTGCCGGCCGCCCTCATGCTGCTGGCGGCGACGATCGTCTGGGCCGACGTCGGCCCGCCCGTCAAGGTCACCCTGCTGGGCGACCCCCGGCCCGCCGTCAAGGACGAGGTGTTCGCGGGCGTGCTGGCGCTGGACTTCGACGGCGACGTGGCGGTGCGGGACTTCGTCTGCGAGGGCAAGTCCTGGACCACCGTCACCCTGAGCGCCCCCGCGAGCGCGCGCGGCGCCAAGGGCGAGCGCATCGAGATCGAGTTCGCGGCACTGGCCGGCGATCCCGATCAGCCCCTGGTGATCTCCTTCGACGCCGGCGGCTTTCCCTACCGCGTGACGCTGGACCTGTCGCAGGCCAACTACCTGCGCACGCAGCGTCCCGAGCCGACCGTCGCGGCGCCCAAGGCCCAGGTCGTCACGGGCAAACGGCCGCTCGGCGAGCTCGGGCCGGCCACGGTCAGCCCCGACGCGGAGACGGTCCCGTCCGGCGACAAGGCCCTCATCCGCATCCGCTGCCGCTTCGGCTACCCGCGGGAAGACGCCGTCTGGGTCGGAGCCCACTCCATGAGGGTCCGCGTCTACGACTACGACTCGAGCAGCGACGACGAGCTGCTCGGCAGCGGTTGGACCGACTATTACGGCTACTACGACTTCTACGTGGAGGGGGACAACGCCGGCGCCGGCGACACGCCCGACATCTACGTGCTGTATGACACCTTCAACTACAAGATCGAGGTCCAGGACCCCACCTACGGCAACCTCTACGCCTGGGTCTCCGGCACCTTCAGCAACTACACCGGCACCGACCTGGACCTGGGCTGGCTGCAGCCGGCCAGCGAGGGCGACCACCCCGCCGTCCACCTGCACACCACGACCACGCGCGTCTTCAACTTCTGCAACTGGGAAGCCGGCTACAACCCCGACAGCATCGACGTGCTCTGGCCCGACGGCGCCGACGGCGCCTGGTACAACGCCGCCGGCATCCACATGAGCAGCGGCCTGCAGTGGCAGGAGCAGGTGCCCGCCCACGAGTACGGGCACTACTGGGACGACACCTACAGCGGCATCGAGGCCTTCGACTACTGCAACGGCTGGTGCGACAATCCGAGCTGCGGCCACTGCATCTGGTGCGAGGAGAGCGGCGTCATCGCCTGGATGGAGGGCTGGGCCAATTTCTTCTCCGACGCCGCGACGCACACCTTCCTCGCCGCGTACGGCCTGGAGCCCATGTACCAGATGGAGTTCGAGAGCGTGCTGTCCTGCGGCGGCTACGGCTTCCACGACGCCGCGATCACCGAGGGCTTCGCGGCCGCGCTGCTGCACGACATCTACGACGACAATACGGAGAACGACCCCCAGTTCCCCGACTGGTCCGACATGACCACGCTGTGGATCGAGGAGATCTTCGCCACCGCCGATTACGACAATCCCGACGGCCCGATGGACTTCCTCGACAGCTTCAACGCCCGCTATCCGTCGCTCAAGGAGTGGGTCTGGCAGACGGCCGCCAACAACGGCTACGATCCCGACTACGCCAATCCCGGCATCGTAACCGGTCTGACGTCGACCAGCCACAGCACCAGCGGCGACTCGCCCGATCCGACCATCGACTTCGTCTGGACGCGGGCCACCGACGACGTTTCGGGCGTCAACGGCTACGGGATCTTCATCTCCGGCGCGCCCGGCATGCCGAGCACGGACATGGACATCGGTAACGTCACCAGCTACACGACGGCGAGCCTATCGCCGGGCACCTACTACTTCAACATCCGCGCGGTGGACCGTTCGGGCAAGTGGAGCGGCGGCTACGCCAGCTACGGGCCGATCACCATCCGCGCTGCGGAACCAGCCGACATCACCTATTACCAGCACCCCGGCTGGGACTACGTGATCGTGCCGCGCAGCACAACCGGGGCCACCACCACCGACGCGCACCTGACGACCTGGCTGTACGGAGCGTCGACCTCCACCTACTGGAGCATCTACGGCCGGAACGCCGGCGACCAGACTACGTCCAGCGGCTTCCACGGCGACCTGCTCACCGACGGCGCCTACACTGCCGGCGTCAGTTGGGGACCGATCTCCGGCGGCGGCCTCTTCGTGGGCACCAACATGGGTCCGCTATACTACCGCGGCGGCCGCCACATCATGTCGTTCCACTACGACGACAACGAGCAGATCTCCGAGTCGGACGAGACGAACAACCTGTGGGGGCACCCGTTCGTCTGGACGCCGTGGACGCTGAATCCGAACTCCTTCTACACCATCAACGCGTATCCAGACGCCGACGGCGGCTGGGACACCGTCGTCGACGGCTCCACGTTGTGGTACAACTGCGACGGCACCCGCTTCAGCTCCAGCGCCTGGTGGAACGCCGTCATCCTGTGGGCCGACGACGACACCGACAACTACGACGTACGCATCCACGTGCCCTCGACGGGACCGGAGAACGGCTTCGGCTCGTACCTGGCCGCATCCTACCGGTCCACCGGCCTGCTCGACGGGTGCCTCGTCAACCGGAACGTCGTCGGCACCAACGACTACGACGTCGGCATGCTCAACCGTTTCGAGGGCGACAGTCCCTACCACATCGAGCACGTCACCAGCGGCTCGGTGAGCTTCGACGACTCCCTGACGGTGACCCTGGGCGCCAACAAGATGCTGCAGATGTGGGAGTTCTACGTCGGTGTCGACGACACGGGCTACGTGAGCATCACCGTCGACGTCGATCCCGCCGACGGGCCGCTCACGGCCCTGTGGCTCGACGAGTTCTTCGAGGTCGGCTCCCTCTCCAGCTACGACGCCGCGGACGTCACGGACGCCGTGACCGGCCGCGCGCGCCTGGACCTGCACATCGGCGAGACCGGCTTCAACTGCCTGGCCGTCTACCGGGAACCGGTGGACGGGCGGACCGCGATCGACTACACCATCGAGATCCAGACCACGCCGCCGGACTTCATCTGCTACGAGGCGGCCGGCTGGCACTCGCCGCTGGTGGCGCGGCCGGCCGACGACGGCACGCCGGGCTCGGTGGCCCTGCCCGACACCCTCTACGGCAACGTCGCCTCGACGTACATGAACGTGGCGACACGCAACGAGAGCCCGACCAGCTCGACCAGCCTCTACGCCCAGTTCTTCATCGACAACGTCGTCGCCGCCGGCTTGAGCTGGGGGTCATTCCCGGGCTACGCCAACAGCCTGTTCAACTGGGACTATCCGCTGAACGTGCGCGGCGGTCGGCACACGTTCTCGGTTCGTCACGATCCCAACGCGGAGATCGAGGAGATCTACGAGGACAACAACGACTACGGCGAGCAATACGTGTGGGGCCCGCTGTCGATGTCGGGCGGCACCCAGGTCGCACGCACCGCGCCGCCGGAAATGATGGGCGGCTGGGACGACATGCTCGTCGGGCCTTACTGGTACAACTGCGACGGTCTGCGTCTCGGCTACGAGAGCTGGTGGATGAGCATGGCCGTCATGCCCGTCAACACGGGCGACGACACGGCCGTCCGGGTGCACGACGCCCTGCCGGGGGCGAAGGACGGATTCGCCGGCAACCATGCCGTCTCCAACTGGGGCTCCGGTCAGTCCGACTTCGTGCTGGTCAACTACAACAACCTGGCCTACGACCCCAAGGACTTCGGCGTGCTGCGCTACAGCGGCACGGGCAACTACGTGGCCGAGGCCTCCGCGTCGACGTACTTCGGGACTCCGCCCAACGGCGCCAATTACGGGCCGTACACCATGAGCGCCCTGGAGATCGTCGATCTCTACGAATTCAACCTGACCCCGGGATTCTATGTCGTCCGGGTGCAGAACGTGAGCGGCACGGTGGACTGGGGCATGTCCATGTACGGACCGGCGAGCGAGTACGTGGCCAAGAGCGGCAACATACCCGACGGCGCCGCCTGGTACGAGGGCGCGGGCGGCGACGAGTCGATCTCCTTCGAGGTCGTCGACGCCGGCTACCACTGCCTGGCGGTCTGGAAGGCCCACACCGACGACCTGTACGGCTCGGGCTCGTACCGGCTGCGCATCTGGAACGGCATGACGGCCGTCGAGGACGAGTTGCCGCCGGTCGCCGTGACGTGCCTGGCCTCCGTGCAACCCAATCCCTTCAATCCGCGCACGACCATCGCCTACGAGCTGGCCCGCGAGACGGCGGTGGATCTGAGCATCTTCGACGTGCAGGGTTCGCTGGTGCGCACCCTGGTCCGGGCCTCGTTGCCGGCCGGCCCCCACGCGGCGGTCTGGGACGGCACCGACGACCACGGCCAGCACGTGGCCAGCGACGTCTACCTGGTCCGCCTGCGGGCAGGCGACGCAGACCAGATGCGCAAGATCGTGCTGCTGAAATAGGAAGCGGCCGCACCTTGCACACGGAAAGGGCCGGTCCCCGCGGGGACCGGCCCTCGTCGCACCGCACGCCGGCCTCAGATCGGTTGCGGCCGGCCTCCGGCGTCGATGTTGACATAGGTCACGGTCGCGTTGGTCACCGACACGCGTTCGCCGCTGTCGAGCCGCTCGGCCTCCACACAGACCTTCACGGTGATCGAGGTCCTGCCCCTGCGCACCAGCTCGGTGAAGTAGCTCACCACGTCGCCCACGCGGACCGGCTGGTGAAACTCCACCTTGTCCATGGCGACCGTCACCACGCGGCGGCAACCGTGGCGCCGCACGCCGATGGCGCCGGCCTGGTCGATGTGGCTGAGGATCACGCCGCCGAAGATGGTGTCGTGCACGTTGGTGTCGCGCGGCATCATCAGGACGCGGATCGCGGGATCCCTGTGCTGTTCTTCCATATGCGCTCCTTGGTGGGCGTAGGTTGGCACGACGGGCGAGGCGGTGCAATATCACATTGATAAAAAGATGATTCTGTTGTTATTGATATCCAGTCGGTCATCATCCCGCCCGATGTCGCGCGCCCCCGATCCGCGGATCGGGCTCCATTCCCGCCATGGCGCACTCTCCCCGGTTGCGATAGAATGACGGCGCGGCCGCCCCCGGGCGAAGGTCGGAAACCCATGCCGGAGCCGTCATGAGATACGCCGTCCTCGGCGACATACACGCCAATCTCGAAGCGCTGCACGCCGTGATGGCCCACATCGACGGCCAGGAGGTCGACGCCTGCCTCTGCACGGGCGACGTGGTCGGCTACGGCGCGGATCCCGCCGCCTGCCTGGAGCTGGTGCGCGACGCGGGCATGCGGACCGTGCAGGGCAACCACGACGCCATGGCCGCCACGGACGACCGCCCGCGCGACTTCAACGCCTGGGCCGAGGATGCGGTGCTCTGGACGCGCCGGCAGCTCGTTCCCGAACAGCGTCTCTGGCTGGGCGAGCTGCCGCTCATGGCGAGACCCGAGCCGGATCTGCTGATGACCCACGGGTCGCCCGCCGAACCGGAGCGCTGGCACTACCTGGAGCTGGTGATCCTCGCCCGCGAGGCCTTCGCGTCCGTGGACGATCGCGTCTGCCTATTGGGCCATACCCACCGGCCGTGGTCCTACCGGATGCGAGGCGCCAGGGTCGTCGGACACCACATGGGCAGGATCGAGCTGGATCCCGCCGCCCGCTATCTGGTCAATCCCGGCAGCGTGGGCCAACCGCGGGACCGGAACCCGCAAGCCGCCTACGCCGTGTACGACACCGGGACGCGGCTCATCGACCTGCACCGCGTCGTCTACGACGTCGAACGCGCCATGGCGAAGATCCGGGACGCCGGCCTCCCCGGCTACCTGGCCTCGCGGCTGAGCGGCGGCCGCTGATCCCCGCCCGCCTACCTGGGCATGCGCCGCGGCTTGCGCAGCTCCGCGTCGGCCGCCTCCAGCATCAGCGCCACGGCCTTGTCGAGCTGCGGATCCCGGTCGTGCAGGCGGTCGGCCGGCGTCAGCTCGACCACGTGGTCGGGCAGACAGCCGGTCAGCTCGTGCCGGGCCTCCTGGGGCTTGCCGTTGCGTTCGGGATGGGTCTCGTCCCCCCACACGTACCAGCCGCGGCCGGGCAGACGCACGTAGCCGCGGTAGCGGTTGCGGAATGCGCCGGTGGAGATGACGTTGCCGCCCGTCTCGACGCCGACCACCGGGCCGCGACCCAGCGTCTTGATGGCATGGCTGAAGATCTCGGCGTTGGAATAGCTGCCCTCGTTGCAGATCACCGCCACCGGCTGTGACCAGCGGTAGAAGGGCTGGCGTTCGACCTGCGGGTAGCCCGCCTCGCCGTCCCTGCCGACCGTGAAGGCGTGCACGGGCTGGGTGAGGATCGTGAGCAGCAGGTCGGTGGTCCAGCCGCCGCCGTTGTCGCGCACGTCGATGACCAGCGCCTCCTTGCCGTCGGCCGCGGCGAAGAGGCTCTGCTGGAAGCGCTCCACCTCCGCGAAGCCCATGCCCTGGATGTGGACATAGCCGACCCGGCCGTCCGAGCGTTCCTCCGTGTAGGCCCGCTTGGCGCGCTCGGCGTCGCGGTGGTTGAGGACCTGGATGCTGCGCCAGCCCGTGGGCGCCACCTGGAACTCCAGTTCGTCGCCGCCGCGCTCGAGCAAGAGCCAGGTGGGCAGGTCGGCGCGGGTCTCCAGGGCTGCTTCGAGACTGGCGTCGCGGCCCACGGCGCGGCCGTCCACGCCCAGCAGCACGTCGCCGACCCGGACACGGTCCGGCGCCATGTCGCAGGGACCGTCGATCAGCACGCGCGCCACCTTCAGGCCCCTGCCGGTATGTGCGCGGTCGAATTCCAGGCCGAGCCAGCCGTCGTCGCCGTAGTCGCCGGGTGAATCCCAGCCGGGACGGTAGCCCATGTGGCTGGCGTTCAGCTCGCCGAGCATGAGGTTCATCACGTCGCCGAAGTCAACGTCGCAGGCGGCGTGGGCGACCCACGCCCCGTACTTCGCGCGCATGGCGGGCCAGTCGACGCCGTGCATGTCCGGGTCGTAGAAGCGGTCGCGCAGGGTGCGCCAGGCCTCGTCGAGGGTGCGCAGCCGTACCGCAGGCCGGTCTACGGTGAGTCTGGCCGTGAAATCGGTGGACTCGACCTCGCCGCCGTCCGCGCCTATCGTCGCTGGAGCTCCGCCCTTGAGGAAGGCGAGGATCTTGAGCTTGGCGTCCAGGTGGACAGCCGCCGGCTCGACACCGCCCGTGGTGACCGCCTTGCGGTCCTCGCCGAACCTGTCCACCGAGTATAGATCGCGCTCGTCCCCGACGTTCGCCGTGAAGTAGATGCGGTCGCCGTGCGGATCGATGGCCTGGACGTATTCGCTGCCGGGCAGCGACGTCAGGCGCCGGCCGCGCAGGTGGATCTCGTCGAAGTCGATGACCACCTCGATCTTCTCCTCCGCCTTGGCCTCGTCGTCCGTCTCGTCGTCGCCGGCATCGTCGCCCTTCGCGGGCTCGTCGTCCCGCGTCTTCTGGAGGATCTCCCACCGCTCCCGCGTGCGGTCGTGGTCCTCCTCGCGCAGGTACAGGAAATAGACGTCGGTGTCGCGGCGGTCGGGGGCGTGGTTGTGCCGCGTGGTATTCCAGGCCAGCATGGTGCCGTCGGGCGACCAGACGGGATCCTCGTCGTACTCCGGATGCCGCGTGACGTTGACCGGCTCGCCGCCCTCGCCGGGCACGATCCAGATGTCGCTGTTGTAGTCGGGATCGAAGCGCGCGTAGGCCAGCCAGCGGCCGTCCGGCGACCACGCGAAGTCGTTGAGGTTCCAGGAGGCGCTGAGCGACTTGTCGTGCTTTCCGTCGGCGTCCATCACGCGCAGGTCGCCGTTTCCCCCGACATACGCGATACGCTCGCCGTCTGGCGACCACGCCGGGCGCGCGCAGGGCCGCTTGCCGTCGGTCAGCTCTACCAGGCGGTGCCGGCGGGCGGACCGCAGCAGCTTCTGGTCGTCGTCGTCGCTGACCAGCAGGCAGACGGTGTCCTCGCCGCCGCGGTCGGTCACCAGCAGCAGCGTGTCGGCGCCGCCGGGCCGCAACGCGATGTCGGCCTCGCGCCAGGGGCCGGGCACGGGAACAGTCGCGCGCCCGCCCAGCTTCCTGTTGACCAGCACGATCTCGCCGTCGATGACCATGGCGAACTCGTCGCCGTCGTCGGAGACCGCGAGCTCGGCGGCCTCGCCCGATCTGTTCTCCACGACGACCGGGTTCTCGATCGCGTCGGCCGCCACGTCGATGCGCAGCCTGACGGGATCGCCGCCGGTCGTGGCGAGGGCATGCAGATGCAGGCCCTGCTCGAGAACGATGAGGGAGCCGTCGGCGCTCAAGGCGGCGGCCCGCACGCCGTCGCCCGCGAAGCGCGTCAGTTGCCGCTTGCCGCCGCCGTCGGCGTCCATGGTCCAGACGTTGGCGGTCCTGGTCTCGTCCATGTCGCCCAGCCAGTAGATGCGTCCGTCGGGCGCCACCATGGGATGCGTGTCGTAGCCGCGGTTCTCCGTCAGCCGGACGGGGTCGCCGCCGCGGGTCCAGCGGTAGAGCTCGCGCTGGTAGCTGCCCCGGTAGCGCTGACGGCCCGGTGCCACGCGGCCGGCGGCGATGACGAAGGTGCGTCCGTCCGCCGTGGCCGTCTCGTCGCCGAAGAAGTCCGCCAGCCGCAGCGGCGTGCCGCCCGCGACGGGCACTACCTGGATCTGCGGCGACATGGGGAAGTCGAAGAGCCGGCGCGAGGAGAAGTAGATCTCGTCGCCGTCCGGGGCGAAGGCGCAGGGTCGGTCGGTGGTCTCGGCGTGGGTCAGGCGCGTCGGCGGCCCGCCCGTCGCGGGCATGACGTAGACATCGTAATCGCCGTATCTGTTCGAGGCGAAGGCGAGGCTCGCGCCGTCGGGTGCGAAGACGGGCCAGCCGTCGTAGGCCTCGTGGGCCGTGAGGCGCGAGGCGTTGCCGCCCGCGGCGGGCACGCGCCACAGATCCCCCTGATAGGAGAAGACGATCACGCTGCCGTCGTTGTTGACGGCCGGATACCGGCAGAACAGGGCCTCGGTGGCGAAGGCGGCGGCGGCGGCCGTCAGGATGGCCGACGCGATCAGGACGCGGATACACGACATGGGTTCACTCCTGGTGTAGCTGGGAGGCCGGCGCGGCCGGATCAACCTAACATGCCGGCTGCCCGGCGATCAGCAAAGAAACGCGGCACCCCTGCGGGACGGACGTCTCCGTCGCAGCCCCGGCCCGGCTCGTGGCTACAGCTGGAACAGGTACTGCAGCTTCATGAAGTACTGCCGGTCGGTCAGGCGCCACGCGTCGATGCCGTCGTTTTCCGGATCGATCACCAGGTAGTCGCGGGTCGAGCCGCAGTAGAAGGTCGAGAACGGGTTGATCCGGTAGGTGACCAGGGGATCGGCCTCCCACAGCTCGTTGAAATCGTCGTACTGGATGACCAGCCGCGCCGACAGCTCGCGCGTGAACTGCAGGCCCCAGCGGCTGCGCAGGATGAAGCCCTTGAAGAGCGGCTCGCCGGTCGCCGCGTTTCCGCTCTCGATCCAGTGCCAGCTGGTCTCGAAGAGGAAACGGTCGGCGGGCTTCAGATCGATCCAGATCATCGCGTTGTTCTGCTTGCCCATGACCTGGGCGCCACGGGCGATGCGGTGCCCGGTCGCGACGGAGAATCCGCCGCGCACCTTGTCGCCGGGCAGGATCTGTGCGTCCAGGGCCGTGGCCTCGATGCCACGGAACTCGATGCCGTCGAAGAGCTCGTTGCTTTCCATGTGCGACAGCTGGAACCAGGCCTGCGCCCAGCGCAGACGCGTGGACAGGCCGGCCCATATCCACTCGTCCTTGCGGGTGCCGGCGAAATTCCAGACACGGCTCGTGTTGACGCTCGGCGAGATCCACTCCAGCAGCGGATGCCCGTCGAAACGCCACACGTAGCTGGCGTCGACCGACACGTCGCGGCGATTGTTGCGCGGCTCGAACCCGTTGCCGACGCGGAAGGTGGGGCTGCGTTCCCAGTAGTCGAGACCCACACCCCAGTCGCTCTTGTCGATTTCCAGGCTGCCGTAGATGCCTCGCCCGTCGTATATCTCGCCGTCGAAGGCGGCATTGCGCTTGCCGCCGTCGAACAGGATCCCGGCGGGGTCCTCTTCGTAGTCTTCCTGCAACCGGGCGTTCAGGGCCAAATCCCGCGGCTCCTCGACCCGCGTGCCCAGCGCCTGCCACTCCAGCTGCATGGATTGGCTCAGCCGCCAGCGCCCGTCCAGACCGACGACCGTGCCGGCGCCGCCGCCGTCGATGCGGCGATCGGTCGCCGTCAGGCCCACGTAGTTGCCGCCGTCGAGGGCGTGCCGCACGCGCAGGATGTTCGACGTGCTCTCGCCGCCCCGAGCGAAGAGGCTGCGCTCCTCCAGGGGCAACGTCAAGGGCGTGTGCTCGTCGCGCGCCACCAGGTAGGCGATGCTGGTGCTTCCCGGTCGGCCGGTCAGCTTGGCGGCGTAGCGAGGCGCGTTGATCACCCGCGTGTAGACGGTGTTGAAGAAAGAGGTGTACATGTCGCTGCCCTCCTGGAAGAAGGGCCGTCGCTCGGGAAAGGACAGGGCGAAGGTGGTATTCACGTCGATCTGCGCGGCGTCGGCCTCGATCTGGCTGAAGTCGGGATTGTAGGTGCCCTCGACCGTGAAGCTGGACGAGAGGTTGGCCCTGGCGCCGATGGAGAACTCGCCCAGGATGTCTTCGTTGGTCCAGGCGGCGTCCTCCCCCCGACCGCCGTACTGGGTGAAGATCTGCGAGGGCATGATCTCGATGCCCCTGCCGGGCGCGACACCGCGGATGCCCGTGATCGTCCCCCACTTGCAGGGCCAGCAGTTCTCGTCGCGGTCGTAGGCGGCCCAGGAATACTGGCCGCGCACATCGCGGGGATGGTTGCGCCAGAAATCGACGCGCCACACCTGCTCGTCCCGGTTCGGGAAACGCAGGCTGGACCAGGGGATGGCCAGCTCCACCTGCCAGCCCTCGTCGGTGACCTTGCCCGCGCTGTGGAAGACCATGTCGTAGCCCATGTCCTCGCCGCCGTTGGCCGACCAGAGCAGGTCGCCCTGGATGCCCAGCGGGTTGCAGGCGATCTCGTAGGCCCACGACTGGTCGGCGTAGGTGTCGATGGCCGTGATGACGTAGTCGTCGCTCCAGATGCGGTCGCGTTCGGTGAAGCTGGCGCGCACCAGGGCGGGGTCGTCGTAGCAGATGTAGGCGACGTAGAGGTGCTCGTCGTCGTAGGTCATCAGGGCCACGGTCGCCACGGGCGGCTGGACCTGGTCGCCGGGGTTGTGCTCGGCGAAATGCCGGGCGCGGGGTTGGCCGGCCCAGCCGGCGTCGTTCAGATCGCCGTCGACGTCGATCTCGCCGGCGGCGCGGGAGATCTCCAGCTCCGGGTGGTAGGTGGCGACCCAGCCGTCGGCGGCGGCGGAGGCGGCGGCGATGGTCAGGACGGATACCGAGAGCAGGCCGAGCGGGCGGGGATGTCTCATCGCTGTTCCTCGTCGGTGTGGGGGGCTGCCGGCGATCACCGGGAGGAATACGGAATCCCGGCCGCCGGGTTGCGGCCGGGCCGCGGTGAGATGCCCCGAGATGCAACCTGGCCGCAGCGGCGAACGTACAGGGCCCTCGTGCGCCGTACGCCGAAAACCTGCAGAGTTCCGGCGGCGCACGTGATACGGTCGGACAGCACCCTCCGGACAAGCGAGACGACACATGAGAGCAACCGTCGATCACACGAGCAGCCCGCCGGTCCTGGCGGCCCTCGCACTGGCAGCGACGCTGGGTGCCGCCCCCGCCCTGGCCGGCCACGAAGGCGCCGTCCACATGGAGGTAGGCGCGCCCGCGGGCGCCTTCGACGAGCACGTGGACAACCTGGGCTTCGGCTTTTCGCTGGACTACGCCTACAGCGGCGACGGGCCTCTGGCGGTGGGCATCGGCGGCGACTTTCTGATCTACGGCCACCAGACGGTGGTCATGTCGCTGCCGCTGGTGGAGGACTTCGAGTACAACACCGACAACAACATCGCTTCGATCTTCCTGCTGGCCCGTCTGCACGGCGGCGACGGCCGCGTGATCCCGTACGTGGAGGGGCGCTTCGGCGGCGGCTACATCTGGACCGAGACCAAGCTCACCGACGAGGACTGGTACGACGACGACGAGATCGCGCGCCAGACGAACTGGGACGACTTCATGACGATCTGGGGCGGCGGCGGCGGACTCAAGATCATGCTGAAGCGCGGCGACCCCCGCGACCGGGAGTCGAAGGATGTCCTGTTGGACATGAAGATCGTCTACCGCCACGGCGCCCGGGCGAGCTACCTGACCGAGGGCGCCATCAGCGTGGACGTCAACGACCGCGTCCGCATCCGGCCCTCGTCATCCGAGACGGACCTGCTGCAGTTCGAGCTGGGCGTGGCCGTGCGCTTCTGACCGGAGGAGTCGACATGGGATTCGGGCGATGGGCATTCCTGGCCGCCTTCGCCGTCCTGGCCCCGGGCGGCTGCGGCGGCGATTCCGCCTACGTGGCGGAGATCGACGCCTGGCACGCCGCGCGCGTCGACAGGCTGCGCGGCGAGGACGGCTGGCTGACGCTGACGGGGCTGCATCCGCTGCGCGAAGGCGCCAACACGGTCGGTTCGTCCGAAGGCGCCGACGTACGTCTGGACGGGAAGGCGCCGGCGCGCACCGGCGTGCTGGAGATCGCCGGGGGCGGCATCGTTTTCAGAGCCGAACCGGACGCCAAGGTCCACGTCGCCGGGGACGACGAGAAGGACGTCGAGACGATCGCCATGCGCACCGACATGCAGGACGACACCACCGTGCTGGCGGTCGGCACCCTGACCTTCCACGTCATCGACCGCGGCGGCCTGCTGCTGCTGCGCGTGAAGGATCGCGAGAGCGCTACCCGGCGCGACTTCAAGGGCATCGCGCGCTTCCCCGTCGACGAGATCTGGCGCGTCACGGCGCGTCTGGCGCCCCACGATCCGCCCCGCGGCGTGACGATGCCGAACGTGCTGGGCCGGACCTCGGAGGAGCCGAGCCCCGGCGTGCTGATCTTCGAGCTGGCTGGTGAGATCTGCAGCCTGACCCCCGTGGGAAAGCCGGACGAGGACCTGTTCATCGTCTTCGCGGACGCCACCTCGGGCGCCGAGACCTACGGCGGCGGCCGCTTCCTCTCGACCGAAGCGCCGGCCGCCGACGGCACGGTCGTGCTGGACTTCAACAAGGCGGTCATTCCGCCCTGCGCGTTCACGCCCTATGCCACGTGCCCGCTGCCGCCTGCGGGGAACACGCTGGGGGTGGGGGTGCGGGCGGGCGAGAAGACCTGGGGTGATCACTGACCTGTGGGTTCACCGGTACAGCGCGCGCACCTCACCCCAGTCCAGGGTCTCGTTGGGCACAGTGTAGCCTTCCAGGCAATAGGCGATATCCGTGTAGTAGTATGGCTCCGACCCCTGTTCCCAGCGCGTGTGCAGGGCGTCGTCGTACCACTGGGACCCGCAGCCGTAGAATTCCCCTCGCTCCGTCGCTCTGACTCCTGCCGAGGGCCATTCTCCGGGTCCCCACGAGGTTATCGGCGAGAAGCCCAGGGACATTTCGGTCGTGATGACCACCGTCTCGGGCAGGACCGCCCTGACGTGGTATACCAGATAGCAGGGAAATACCTCGGCGACCAGTTCGGGCGACAGCTCGCTCCAGTCGTAGGCGTAAGTTAGATCCGCAGTCTGGCCCGGGGGACATTGGCTGAAGTAGAAGTTGACCGCGAACCCGTCCGGCGCTTCCCAGACACAATCGCCATCGTACACGTTGACGTAGAAGGTCACCGTCGAGATGACCTGCCCGGCGAGCGCATCGGGAATGTCGTCGGCCTTCTCGGAATATGTGTCACCGGTCGGTCCGGAGGCCTTCGTATAATCCGCGACGGGTTGACAGTAGAGTTCTTCGCGAGAGCCGGGCTGCTGAGCGACGGCGGATCCCGCGATGAAACTGATTATGATCAGAGCGACGACGGTACGCATGATGTCCCCCTCGATGCGTGATGAAACGACTCCGTGCATTCAATACGATAGCATATCGGTGAATCACGGGACAAGTCGTCCACTGTCGCATCGACGAGATCAGTTAACGATCTCGTAGCACACCACTTCCATCACCGCCGCCTCCCCGTCGTCCCCCGCGCTGAGCCGGCTGCCGCGGCCCCACTGCGTCGCGAAGGCATCGGCGAATCCCCGCACCACCAGCGCGCGGTCCGCGCCGCCGAAGAACGCCGCGTCGTAGCGCCCGTCGCCAGGGCACTGCAGCTCCACTTGCTGGACGAACACGCCGTCCCGGTCGAAGACGTCGAAGGTGCAGAGCACGCCCTCGGGCTGCTCGCGCACGCCGTTGACACCCGCCACCGCCCTGCTAGAGACCACGGCATACCTGCGCCCCAACGGAGGACATCCATGCGCATCCCGATCTTCGCCATCGTTCTGCTCGCCCTGGCGTCAGCCGGCCTCGTCGGCTGCAGTTCCGACGAGACGCCCTGCCCGGACGGCCCTGTCTTCACGCACCACGTCATCGACCCGGATTCGGTCGCCAACTTCGATCCCCTGGGCAACCTGAACCCGCCGGGCCACGTCTTCCCGTCCGACCACGGCGGATACTACATCGCCGCGCAGCCGGGGAGCAAGACGACCTACAACGTATGGATCTTCGCGCCCGGCGACATGAGGATCCGCACCTGGCGCTGGTCGAATCGCACATCTGGCCGTCGCGGCACGCCTTCTCGGTGGGCACCTCGATGCCGGCCGTCGGCAGCGGCGTCTACCTGTTCGTCCCGCAGGACGACGGCGTCTACAACCGCCTCTTCGCGGACGTCACGTCCGATGGGACGATGTGCGGGTACATCCCCGAATGGCCGATCGGGACCTTCTTCATCACGTTGCCGGACGCGAACACGCTCTGGATCCAGATCCTGGACGGCGAACACCCGGACCCGGCGGACCGGGTGTTCACCGACGACAAGGTGGTCTTCAAGCGCTAGCGCTTGAGCCGGTCGCGGAACTTCTCGCGGAACTTGTCCAGCTTGGGCGAGATGACCACCCGGCAGTAGGGCTGGTTCTTGTTGTTGCGATAGTAGTCCTGGTGACCCTCGTCGGCGCGGATGAAGGCGTCGAAAGGCGTCACCTGGGTGACGATGGGATCGTCGAAGACGTCCGCCGCGGTCAGGTCGGCGATCAGTCTCGCGGCGGCCGCGCGCTGCGCGTCGTCGTGGAAGAAGATCGCGGAGCGGTACTGCTCGCCGGCGTCAGCGCCCTGCCGGTTGAGGGTGGTCGGGTCGTGGACCGAGAAGAAGACCGTCAGCAGCTCCTCGTACGAGAGCCGGGCCGGGTCGTAGGCGATCTGCACCACCTCGGCGTGGCCGGTCCCGCCGGCGCAGACCTGCTCGTAGGTGACGTTGCCCTTGCCGCCGCCCGCGAAGCCCGAGTCCACCTTCACGACGCCCTCCAGCTCCTCGAAGACCGCTTCCAGGCACCAGTAGCAGCCGCCGGCCAGGGTGGCCTTCTGCGTGTCGTTCGTCGCGGCCATCGTTCCTCCCGCGCCGGCGAGCGACAGCGCCAGCGTCATGATGATGATCCTCATGTCGTTTCCACTCCTTCCATCCCCGCCGGGGGATGCGTTGGCATCACACGAAACACGCAATGAAACGATTCGGCAAACCGGGGCCGGCTCCTCAGATGATGCGTGCACCCATGAGGGGATCGATTACAAGCCGATGGGATCCGACATGAGCGGCCCGACGCATCACGCCGTGAATTTCGATGCAACCTCTTGACGAGCCGGCCGTAAACTGATACTGTACTAGTACAAGTGATACAGAGAGGGAAGAACCCATGGCCTCGTCAGGATCACCCGCACATGGGCTGCTCGCCGTCGATCTGGAGGGCGAGACACCCATCTACCGGCAGATCATCAACGGCATCCGCCGTCAGGTCGCCGACGGCCTGCTCCCGCCCGGCGCGGCCCTGCCCTCGGTCCGCCAGCTGGCGACCGACCTGGAAATCAATCCGAACACGGTCAGCAAGTCGTATCTGCTGCTCGAACGGGACGGGATCCTCGTCAGCCGCAGTCGGACGGGCCACTACGTGGCCGAAGCGGGCCGGGACCACGCCCGGGCCGGCGACCGGACGCGGCTGGACGAGGCCGTGAACGACTTCCTCGCTGCCGGACACGAGCTGGGCCTGTCCGACGAGTTCCTGTTGCACGCCCTGGCGGCCCGCGTCGCCGACCACCCCGAAATCGACGACGCCGGAGGTGCATAGAATGACGTCACTCGGCGAATACGCATCCCTGTTCCTGGCGTCAGCAGATACGACCGCGATGAGGCTCGCCAGCCTCACGGTGCTCGTCGTGGTGCAGATCGTGGCGTTCCAGTTCCTGATGATCCGCATGTCGCGCATCCTGCCCCGTCAGTTCCTGGGGTCGGACACGGGCCCGGAATCCGTGGCGCCGGTGGTGGCCCGCTATCACCGGGGTCTGGGTAACGGGCGGCGCATACTCGGCGCCCTGTTGATCGTCACCGCTCTCGCGATCGTCACCGTCGCGCCCTTCGGCCAGCCGGGTCATCGCAAGCTGGGCCTGATGGTCGTCTCGCTGCTCTCGACGGGCGTCATGCTGGGCGGGTACGTGCGCGACACGCGCCGCATACTCATGCTGCGCCGGCTGCTGGAGCCGACGACAACGAGCACCGCCAGCCTCGAACGCCGCACGCTCTCCTCCTTCTACCCGCAGCGACTGGAGATCCTGCCCCTGCTGATCTTCGCGCTCACGTCCGCCCTGACCGTCTGGCGCTGGCCGCGCGCGGGCGAAGCGGGCATCTTCGCGATCATCGCCCTGCCCGCCTTCCAGCTGGTATTCATCGCCGTGTCATGGCTCTTCGCTGGCTGGCTTGCCACCCGGCGCTGGCCGATCGCCCGGGGAGCGCTGGCCCAGGCGGACGACCCGGCCGCCGTCCTGGCGCACAACCGCGCGTACCGCCGGCAGGATCTGCGGGGATTCGTTTTCGCCCGGGCCGGCATCGTCCTGCTGATGGCCGTCTGGCAGGGGCAATGGCTGCACAGATGGCGCGGCGAGTCGTTCCCCCCCTGGCTGGTCGTGGCGGACGACGCGGCGCTGATCCTCCTGCTCGTGATCTTCGTGGCGGTTATGATGACGCTGCCGGGGATCCGGAAACGGGTGTGACGAGCCACGACGATGCGGACGGCCGGCCCGCTAGCGGCGCTCGGCGCGTCCCGAGCCGGTCGTCGTGACCTCGACATCCGGATCGCCGCCATAGCGTACGCCGCCGCTGCCGGAGATGCGGCACTCGAGGACGTCCTCGACGTGCACGGAGACGCCGCCGCTGCCGGAGGCGTGTACCGACGCCCGGCGCGCCCTGAACCCCGCGGCCTTGCAATCCCCCGAGCCGGACAGGCGCGCCTCGAACCGCTCCGCGCCGCCCTCGTCGATCTCCACGTCGCCGCTGCCGGACTGCCGCACGGTGAGCTCGTCCGCCCTGAGCTCGCCGATCGTCGCGTCGCCGGAGCCGGTGAGCCGCAGCGAACACGCGCCGGATGCGAGGCCCTGCAGGGCCAGGTCCCCGGAGCCGGTGAGCTCGATGTCCATCCGCTCGGAGCGGAGGCGCGGCGCGGTGATGTCGCCGCTGCCCGTATTGCGGATCGCGTCGAGCGAACGGACGGTCAGGGCGAAGCGGATCGGCCTGGTCGGCCGCAGGCTCGTGCCCCGCGAGGCGCGCAAGGTCAGTTTCCCGTCCTCGACCTCGCTCACGATCAGCTCGATCAAGTTGCTCTCGGCCTCGACGATCAGCTCCTCCCGGTCGCCCAGCGCGATGACCAGGTCGCCCCGGCACTCGAGAGCGACGGCGTCGATGCGGTCCAGCGCGCGCGTCTCGGTCGCGACGTCGCCGTTGCCGCGCACGCCGCCGTTGACCTCCAGGCGGCAGCCGGCGCACGGGATCAGGCTCGTCAGCACCATAAAAGTGACGACATGTCTCTTGGCCATGGTCCCCTCCCTGAATGGTCCGGTCTCACGGATGACTGAAAGATGACGCACGCGGCGCTCGGAGGGTTGCATGTCGCATGGATACGGGACAGGCTCCCGGCCTTGAACTGGACCCTGCGACTCGGGCACAGGGCAGACGAGGGTCCGGTCCGGACCGGGAGCCGTATGACGCGATCCCGCGCGAGATCGGCGCTCGCGCTCGCAGAGACTCCGCGACCCGTGACTGGTGTGTCTGCTGGATGGGATTCGGGCGGGCCGACGTCGTCGGGCGGGTTGCAGGCAGGTTGCGTGGTACCCCCCGCCGACGAGCGGAATCACCGTATCAGCTTCGACATCGAGCGTCAACATGATTCGCCGCAGCCGCTTGTGCGGCGGCGGGCAACTGCCGGCCGCCACGCCGGTTAGGAAGATCAGTCGACGTACTTGACGCTGCAGCCGTAGGGCCTGGTCTCCGCCACAGGCGCCTCTTCCCCCGCCGCCAGGGCCTGCAGCGCGGCCGCCACGTGATTCGTCCCGCCGAGCTTGGCGGGAGAGCGGTCATCGTCGATGGCGCCCGTGTAGACGACGGTGCCGGCGCCGTCGATCACGAACATGTGGGGCGTGGTCTTGGCGCCGTAGAGACGTCCCACCTCGCCCGCGGGATCCATCAGGATCGGGTAGGGCATGCCGTATTCGATGCGCGCCTCGCGGTTGCGTTCGAGACCGGCCCCCTGCTTGCCGGGCGCGCTCGAGCAGACGCAGAGCCAGACCACGTTCGAGTCGGCCGCGGCGAAGGTCTCGTTCATGGTCTTGTGGGCCAGGTGATGCTTCCTGATGAAGGGGCAGTCGGCGTTGAACCACTCCAGCACGACCGTCCGGCCCAGCTCGAGGTAGGTCGCAAGGGCGTGCGCAACGCCCTCGGTGTCGGTGAGGGTGAAGTCGGGGGCCTGCTCGCCCGGGGTGACGGCGGCCGGGGCGGCGGACGCGCCGACGGAAACTGACAACACCATGATCAACAACGCGTTACGCATCATCATCCTCCGGGAGTGCGGCGGCGACGGCCGTCGCCGGCATGTCGATAGGGAAGGTTACCGCATGTTCGCCGAACGTCCCGCGCACCAGGCCGCGCGCCGGGCCGGCCGTCCCGTCCTCGATCTCGAAGCGCAGCACGAGCTCGTCGCCCTCGCGCGCCGTATCGTCCAGGGGGGCCGCCAGCCGGCCGCAGTCGGCGGCGGGCAGGAACTCCAGCCGCTCGACCCGGGGCAGGGACACGATGAGCGTCGCGCCCTGCCAGTCGGCGGTGCAATGGCCGGCGGGCATCGTCCGGGGCAGCCGCGACCGCGCCGTCGCGAAGACGCGCCGCGCGTCGGGCGGTTCGGCGGCATCCGCCGCGGTGAGCGTGGTGTCGCCCACGACGCAGGCCTCCCGGCAGGCGAGCCACGCGATCCGCGCGCCGAATCCGGCGTCATCGTCGCCGGCCGGGTACAGGTCCTGCAGCAGGATCAGCTCGCCGAAGTAGACGTGATCCAGGATCCCGCCCGGCGAGACCAGCCGTTGCGGGGCGGGCCACCGCAGCGTTCCCGCCGACCAGCCGTCGGGCAGGTCCAGCTCGATCGACGGCGGCGCGCCGCTGTCGTTCAGGCCGTCCCAGTAGAGGTGCCAGCCGTCGGCGATGCGGAAGCGCCAGGCCACCGTCAGCGTGCGTTCGACGGAAGTATCCGCGGGCTCGCGCAGCAGCGAGACCACCACGGGTCGGTCGTCCGAGGGGACCGGTTCGCCCTGCTCGCAGCCGGCGGAGGCGAGGAACAGGACCAGAATACTTGCCAGGACGAGTGTTCGCATGATGGACAGGCTACTCCACGCCGGGGAATCACGCCAGGCGATCGACGACCAGCATCACTATCACGAGCAGGGCGAAGACGTTGATCTCCATTAACCGCAGCTTGCGGGCGCGCAGAGCAATGGCCCTGGACAGGACCAGCGCGCGTAGGAACCAGTGAATACGACTTGCCGGAATATTCTAGAGTATTATTGTCTGATAATCTCTCTTGCCAATTGAAGTTGGAAAACTATTTCACAATCTCCGCAACCGGCTGTCATTCGAGCGGT
Source organism: bacterium (assembly GCA_018814885.1). Taxonomy (NCBI): domain Bacteria; species bacterium. Next base: position 47,864 of record JAHIYU010000139.1, read on the forward strand.
TTCCAGGGTATATATCGAATACGAAGGCGACGGGCGGCGGCGGTGACCCACGCGGACGCGCGCGCCACCCTTCCGGCGACACGAATCCTACGAAACGCTACGATACGAGACAGGACCGCAGATCAGGAGTTACCCATGACGAATGACGCCACGCGCTGGCTGGACATCACCGAGCCCGGCTGGACACGGGTGGAACTGCCCTTCCCGTCCACCTCGTCCAGATTCGTGACCGGCGATACGACTGGACGTCGCCTCAGCGTGCGTTTCTACCGCCGCGACGCCGACGGCGCCCTCATGCTGAAGGCCCGCTGCGGTCCGGATGCCCAGGGTCCGCCCGGTCACGCCCACGGCGGCAGCATGGCGGCCCTGCTCGACGAGGCCATGGGGGCGGCCGCCTGGCTCTCCGGACATCCCGTCCTCGCCGCCGAGCTGAACGTCACCTTCAAGCGCATGTTGCCCCTGGAGACGGCGTGCGTGGTGGAGGCCGAGGTGGTCGAAGTCGACGACCGCAAGATCCACGCGAGTTCCGTGCTGCGCGATCCCGCGGGCGGGATCGTCTACTGCACGGGACGGGCGCTGCTGATCGAGCTCGACGAGCGCCAGCTGGCGGATCTCGCGACGCTGACCATGGAGATGCTGGACCGGGAGCGGCGCGAAGCCGGCGAACCGGATCAGGGCAAGGGTTCGTAGCAGACGATCTCCATGGGCGCGGCCTCCCCCTCCTCGCCGAGGGGGATGTTGCCCAGGTCGGAACGGGCCGCCTCCGCCTCGGCGTAGCCCTTGATCAGCAGGATGCGTCCGTCGTCCAGGAAGACCAACCCGTCCCGCTCGGGATCTCCCTCGCAGGCCAGCGCCACGCTCTCCAGGAAGTCCCCCCGCGGTCCGAAGACGTCGTAGCGCTGCATGACGCCGGGGGCGCGATCCTCGGTGCTGCGGCTGTGCAGCACACCCACAGGCGTCCGGCGGCGTCGACGGACAGGCCGGCGATGACCGCGGGGCCGGGCTCGATCTCGCGCCCCACCGGAAAGGGGATGTTGCGCGCGGAGGCGTCGAAGAGGGCGTTGATGCGGCGCAGCTCGTCCGCGGTGCGCGGACGGTTGGCGAACGCGCGTTCCACGACCCGCTCGAGTTCGCCGCCGGGAGCGTGGACCTCCACGGCGTAGCGGTCCCAGGCGGCGGTCACGTAGACGCGTCCGTCGGGCCCCAGCGCGCTGGCGAGCTGGCACCCCGGATTCATCTCGCGCTCCACGAAGACCAGGTCGCCGAAGTCGAGGGTCATGGTCGCCTCGCTGTAGGTGCGCACGATCTTGCCGTGCTGGTCGAGGCCCGCCAGGTACATGTGGCGGTGCTGTCCCCCCTCGACCGGGCCGAGGCGCTGTCCGGTCACCACGAAGTTGCCGCCCCGGTGGCTGCAGTTCGACGCCGAGGTGAAGCCTCCCTCGACCGGATCGGCGCCGCCGATGGTCAGGGTGGGACGGGGCTCGCCGTCCAGGGTCAGGCGCACGAGCTCGGCGGGAAAGAGTTCCAGCAGGCCCACGGTGTCGTCCGGCAGGATCACCACGTCGCGCGGCTGCTGCGATTCTCCCGGTCCCTCGCCGGGGCCGCCGATGGTGCGCAGCAGCTCGCCCGTAGGCGAGATCACGTGCACATGGCAGAGCTGGGTGTCGAGCAGGTAGACGTTGCCGTCGCGGTCCGCGTCGGCCTCGGTGATGGTGCCGAGGAGCGTCTCGCAGTCGGCGCCGCCGAAGCGCCAGGTCTCGCGGAGCTCGACGGTACGCGGAGGCTCGGCGGGCTTGGTGTGCGGGGCGCGGACCGGTTCGGCCTTGGTCGCGGAGACGACAGCCAGGAGCAGCACGACGAGCGGGACGAGGCGGCTCGACATGGGGTCCTCCCTTGGCTGGCGACGGAACGCGCAGACCTGCATACGTCGATTGGACGCGATTTGTTCGCGCGGCATGGCGGGACGGCGTTCCCGCGTAATAACTGCGTAACATGACTGATCTAGAATCCCAGGAGATCGAGATGGCGCTGTCGGTTCCCCTATCGCCCCCTCGGCGATGTGCCATGGAGGTGTCCCATGAGATATCCCGTTGTTTGCACAGTGATTCTGCTTTCGATCCTGCTGCTTACCGGCTGCGGCGGCGACGGCGATCCGACGCATCCCCCGGCGGGCACGAGCATTGGTCCCGACGGCGGCACGGTGAGCGCCGACGCCGGTCGCGTGACGCTGGCCTTCCCCGCCGGAGCTGTGGACGACGAGATCGATGTCGGCGTCGAGCCCGCCTCCTCGCCGCCTGCCGACGCGGGCATGATCCTCGCGCGGGCCTACGACCTGTCGCCGGACGGCGCGCAGTTCCAGCAGCCGGTGACCTTGACGATCCGCTACGAAGACGATCAGGTGCCGGTCGGCGTCGTCGAAGAGGATCTGAGGCTCTGCAAGGCGGTGGGCGCAGCCTGGCAGACGGTCCCGGGAAGCGTGGTGGACACCGGGGCGAACACCGTCAGCGCCGAATTGACGGGCTTCAGCATGTACGGACCGGGCAGCCCGGGCGGGTCCGGGGAAGCGCAGATCACCCTCGCGCCCAGCGAGATCACAATGCCGGTCTTCGGCACCTTGACCTTCGACGTCACGATCGAGGGGTTGGAGGACGAGACGGTAACGTGGAGCGTCGTGGAAGGAATCACCGGCGGCCAGGTGCGCGGCTACGGAATCTACAACGCGCCGGCCGGCGGCGGCGTCTTCCACGTGCGGGCCACGAGCGTGGAGAACCCGAGCGTCTTCGGTGAGGCCGAGGTGACGGTGGCCACGAACTGGGGGTGTCCGGAGGAACCACCGGAGCCGGCCTACGAGCTGGTCTGGATCGTGGAGGTTCCCTCCATTTTCCAGGAGTTGATCTACGGCATCGCCTGGCACGAGAACCAGCTCTGGGTGGCCGGCATGGGGTGCATCATGCACTGGACCGACACCGGTCAGTACCTGGGTTGGTCGGGACTCGGGGCCAAGCCCGACCCCGACGGGCCCGGCATCGTGCACACCTACGTCGGCTACCATACCGGCGCCGACGAGAACGACAGCCCTCATCCCTGGCTTTTGGACGGCGCGTTTTCCTGGGGCCTCGCCGGCGTCGCCTGCGATGCCGTCGGCAACGTCTATGTCTGCGACTACGATTATTCTCGTGTGCAGAAGATGAGCCCGGGTGGAACTCTAATGGACATCTGGGAAGTGGATGATCCCTTGAGCGTCGCGGTCAGTCCCGAACATTCCATCTACGTCGTCGATCACGTTCCCGCCGGGATCGACAACCTCTTACGTTATACCCAGGCCGGCGTTCACGTCGATACGATCAACTCCTTCGGAGAGGGGTGCGACCTCACCTACTTCCATCTGATGGGGTTCGATCAGGGGGGAGAGATCTTCCTGTCCTCCCGGTTCGACGGGCGTGCGGTGGCGCGGCTGGATCCCGAGCACGAATACCTCGGTTCCTCGGTGCGATACGGCGATGGAATGTGCGAGGCCCGAGGAGCCATGACCGTCGACGCGGAGGGCGACATCTACACAGTGAGTTCCACACACCCGTTCCTGTTCAAGAAGTTCGACCGGGACGGCTGGCTGCTGGCCGCCTGGCCCACCAGCGGGCCGGGCTACGAGGATCCCCGCGGCATCGGCGGGATGACCGTGGACGGCTACGGCAACGTCTATGCCACCGACTGGACGAACGGCATGATCCTGAAATTCCAGCCGGCCGATCAATAGGGGCAGCGCATCCGGCGTGGAAGCGGAAGATCGAACACCGATGATAAAGCGAGGGCCCGGTGCGACCGGGCCCCGGACAGAGCTCGCATCAGCGCAAGCGCTCAACGATACATCTGCTTGATGGCGCTCCAGCTCTCGTCTTCGTCGGTGACCGGACCGTCGACCAGCACCAGGTAGTCCTCCGACTCGCCGTCCTCGAATTGTCCCGCGCCGTTCCAGTTGGGCGTGCCGACGGGCCTCTCGGTGATGCTGAAGCGGCTCCAGACGTAGCCCGGATCGCCGCCGATCAAGAACGGAGGGGGCGCGAGGCCCGACAGGGGGCCTACGTAACCCGGCGGGATCGGGAAGTCCACCAGGATGTGCTCGGGGGCCGAGCAGAAGGTCTGGGCCGAGGGCGCCCAGATGCCGTCCTGGTTCCAGTCCATCAGCACGTTCACGAAGGCGTCGTGGCCGCCGTTGGTCAACATGATGTCCATGTTGCCGCCCCACACGCCCGGCGTGCAGAACAGGCCCAGGGGCGCCACGGGCGGCCCGCAGGGCACCACGACCCCGCCGACGATGGTGAAGGCGCCGGGGATGATCATGCCCGCGTCGGGATCCATGAAGCACTCGTCCATATCGTAGGGCGCGAACATGGGGCAGGTGCCGGCGTTGCCATCGGGTTCGAAATCCTTCATGGGACCGAAGAACATCAGCGGGTTTGGTGCGTGGTAGATCCACGCGGCGGGCCCCACGGTGACGCAGGTCGGAAAGCTGCCGATGATACCGCTGGCGGGATAGGCCAGGACGCCCTCGGGCGCGTCGCCGTACTCCCCATGCTGCTGGGCCTGCGCGGCGAGTGCGAAGAGCGCGATGAGCGCGACGACGATCAGGGTGATATTCCGGGTGCTGAACATGCTGTCTCCCCTTCTTCAGGTGCTCCAAGGCCTGCCGGCGGATCCGGTGACCGGTCGATGAGGGGGATGTTTAGCGGGAAAATGCTATCTTACGATATGTGCAGGTATCTCGTGTGCTTAATTGATGGTTTTTTACATTTGTCCGCCGGGCCGGCGCTCGCGGTGGCTCCGACCGTGGTCTCCCGCCTGCAGATTGCCGGTATGTGCGGGTTGGTCCGCGCAGCTCAGCGGGCGAGCGTCATCCGGCGCGAGACCCGGACGCCGTCCGCCACGAGCCGGCCGACATAGATCCCGGACGCCGCCGGCCTGCCCTCGCCGTCGACGCCGCGCCAGACGCAGGCGTGCGCACCGGGCGGCAGCTCCCCGTCGACAAGCGTCGCGATGCGGCGGCCGCAGAGATCGTAGACCGACAGGTTCACCGCGGCGGCGGCCGGCAGATCGAAACGGATCATGGTGACTGGATTGAAGGGGTTCGGCGCGTTCTGCGCCAGGAACGGCCCCACGAAGGGGTCCTCATCCGCAGCCGAGGCGCCGTCGGCCAGCCGGAACAGCTCGCTGCCGGCCAGCAGGAAAGCGCCGACGCCGAAGTCCGCGGTGCAGTCGCAGGTCACCGGCTGGGACGACGCCGGCTCCCCTCCCACGTCCTGCACGTATCCCAGGAAGCCGTCGGGGTGGACGGCGACGGTCGACAGGCCCTGCCAGGCCCGGGCCGCCACGGGCAGGTATGTCTGCTCGTCCAGCAGGCCGCTGCGGATGCCCCACGCCAGGCCGAAGGTGAAGAACGCGGTGCCGCTGGTCTCCGGTCCCGGGAAATCGGTCGTGTCGGCGAGGCTCACGTTCCAGAAACCGTCGGCGCGCTGGACCGCGGCCAGGGCCGCGGCCATGTCCCGGAAGGTCGCGACGTATTCCGCCCGGTGGGGATCGCCGGGCGGCAGGTCCGCCAGCGTGCGCGCGAGCCCGGTGAAGACCCAGCCGTTGCCCCGCGACCAGAAGCAGGGCGCGCCGGCGGGCGTGGCGTAGGGCGGCAGGTAGCTCTCGTCGCGATACCACAGGTGGCGGGCCGGGTCGTAGAGGCCGCGCGCGGTCCTGGTGTGGGCGTACAGGTCGTGCAGCTTGAGGAAACAGCGGTCGTCCCCGTGCAGGAGGCCGAGGCGCATGAAGACGGGCATGGCCATGAACAGGGCGTCGCACCACCACCAGTCGTCGCACTCGGGGCTCTCGACCATGCCCAGCACGCTGGTGGTGATGTCGGCGAGATGCGCGGGATCGGGGACGAACACGTCGAGCTCCGCGTACGTCTGCCCGCAGCACTGATGGTCGGCGTTGCGCGTGGTCGGACCGCCGAAGAGGGCCCAGGCGTTGCTGTCCGCCCAGAGAAAGGCGTAGTCCAGGTCGGCCTGGCGCGGGGCGATCGCGTGCAGCGCCATATGACCGGCGAAATAGGCCGACCGGGCCCAGCCGCGGTTGCCCGGATCGGGATGCCCCGCGACCCAGTGACCTTGGACCAGGCGCAGGGTGGCGAGGATCTCGGCGCGGGAGGGCGGGTCCTGGGCCGAAGACGGCGACGCGAGCATCATGCCCAGCGTCGCCGCCATCGAACAGAGATACCAGAAGCGCATGGCGACCGTCCAGGCCGCGCTACCTGGCCATGCTCTCGGGCCGGTAGCTGAACTGGAAGATGATCGACGTGTCGCGCTTGTCGTCGCGGAACTCGTTGTCGTAGCTGGTGGCGACGGGGATGCGCACGCCGACGAAGGGATTGAACTTGCCCAGGGCGTAGGACACGCCGGGGAACAAGTCGATCAGCGTGCCGGCCATGTTGGCGCCGTTGTCGACGGTGGGGCTGCCGTCGCTGAACTCGGTCTCGGACTTGCCGTCGCCGAGCTTGACGATCGTGGCGCCCATGTGCAGCCACCAGCTCCGGCTGGCGCGGTGGCGGCCGAAGACCGAGCCGACGATCTGGCTGGCATTGGTCGTCTTGGTCGTCGCGGTGTATGTGCCGTAGTCGAAGACCGACTCCACCGGCGAGTTCTTGCGGTACATCAGGCCGAACAGCAGGCCGCGCTTGGGCGTGGACTTGGCGTACTGGCCCCGCAGGATGTAGTCGGTGGTGCCGGTGCCCAGGGGCACGGCGTACTCGAAGCCTGTGTCGTCCTCGACGGTCTTCTCCTCGTTGCCGGTCGGCAGCTTGACGCTGGCCGCGAAGCGCAGCTGGGTGCCGGGCGCGGCGAGGGGTTTCGTGTACTCGGCGTCGAGGGTGATGTCGCCGAGGCCGCTGGCCGAGGCGTCGTAGCCGAAGTAGTTCAGTGTGCGGTCAAAGATCAGCGGCACGTGCGCCTTCATGGCGAACATGGGCGAGAAGCGGTAGAAGGGCGTCAGCACGCCGGCCTTCATGTTCTCGGTCACGTCGACGTAGGTGCTGATGCCGGCGCCGGCGGCGTCCTTCTCGCCGTCCTCGCCGGTCTCATCGTCGCCATCGCCGGGAACCGGCGCGAAGTCGACGGCCGAGGGCACGGTCAGCGGCGCCGTGGTGGTGTCGAAAGCATCGCCGTGATCGTGGCCGTATTCCCCCTCCTGCGCCATCACGGCCGGCGCGGCGATCATCAGCATCGACAGAATCCCCGACCCGATCACGAGCTTGCTTATCCTGAGCATGATCAGCCCTCCCGATGGTGAAGAGTCTCCAACCGCCCTGCAGGGTAACACGCGCCAATCGACCCTCAAAATGTTATGTCGTCGACGCGCGCCGGCGGAAAAGCATGGCCTGGAGGCGGCGCCGGATGATAACATTCCCGCGCCATACGAGTTGATCATCTCCAACACAGGGAGTCGACGCATGAAGAAGATGCGACGTTGGCTGCCCCTGCTCCTGCTGCTGCTGGCGGCGGTGGCGGCCTGGGCGGCGGCGCAGATGCTGAGCGTACAGGTGCGCGAGGGGCAGTTGCGCGATCGCCCCTCGTTCCTGGGCAAGGTCGTGGCGGACGTGTCGTACGGCGACCGCATGACCGTGCTCTCGTCGCAGGGCGGCTGGACCAAGGTCCGCGACGGCGGCGGCAAGTCGGGCTGGATCCACACCTCGGCGCTCACCGAGAAGAAGGTCGTCCTGAAGGCCGGCGACATGGACGCGGCGACCGGCGCGTCGGGCGAGGAGCTGGCCCTGGCGGGCAAGGGCTTCAACGACGAGGTCGAGGCCGAGTTCAAGTCCAAGAACCCGGACGTGGACTACGCCTGGGTGGACCGCATGGAGATGATGGCCGTCTCGGCCGAGGAAGCGGTCGACTTCCTCAAGGACGGCGGCGTCGAGCCCAAGGGAGGTGAGTGATGAAGAAGCTCACACCGATCATCCTGTCCCTGCTGCTGCTCGCGATCGCGGGCTGCGCGACCGTGGCCAAGATGGGCACCCAGGTCGCCCAGGGCACGGGCGCCATCACCGAGGAGCAGGGCGAATCGCTCAACCGCGCCACCGACGCGCTGGCCCTGACCTTCGAGGACATCACGCCCGAACAGGAGTACTACATCGGGCGCGCCGTGGCGGCGACGATCCTGCAGGACCACCCGCCGCTCGACGACTCAAGGGCCAACGCATACCTCAACCGGATCGGCCAGACCGTCGCCATGGTGTCGGACCGGCCCGAGACCTTCGGCGGCTACCACTTCCTGCTGCTGGACAGCGACGAGATCAACGCCTTCGCGGCGCCGGGCGGCCTGATCCTGGTCTCGCGCGGACTCGTGGCGTGCTGCAGGGACGAGGACGCCCTGGCCGCGGTTCTGGCTCACGAGATCGGCCACGTCCAGAACAAGGACGGCCTGCGGGCGATCAAGAAGAGCCGTCTGACCGGCGCCCTGACCACCCTCGCGGTGGAAGCCGGGCGCAGCCTGGGCAGCGAGGACATCAAGGAGCTGACCGAGCAGTTCGCCGGCGGCATCGACGACATCACCCAGACCCTGGTCAACAGCGGCTACGCCCGCTCCCTGGAACACCAGGCCGACGCGTCGGCGGTCACGGTGCTGGACCGCATCGGGTACGACCCGCACGCCCTGGTCGGCATGCTGGAGGAGATGGACAGGCGCTGGGACCCCAAGGGACACGGGTTCGAGCGCACGCACCCCTCGCCCAAGGACCGCCTCGGCAAGGTGCGCGGAACGGTCCCCGCCGGAGCCGCCGGCGCGGCGCCAGCCAAGCGCGCGGCCCGTTTCGCGGACGCGGTGGGCGGTCTCTAGGTGACGTCGGCGCGCAGGCACGGCCTGGCGATCGGAGCGGCGGCGGCGGTGCTGGCGCTGCTGCTCTGGTCCACGGGCGCCCTCGAGAGCTGGGAGCGGACGACTTGGGACTGGCGCGTCCGCCTGTTCGCCGGACCCGGCCCCGCGACCGGCCAGGTGGTGCTGGTCCTGCTCGACCAGCACAGCCTGGACTGGGGCAGCGAGACCATGAGCCTGGCCTGGCCTTGGCCCCGCGAGGTCTACGGTCCGATCCTCGACTTCTGCGCCCGCGGCGGCGCCCGCGTGGCGGCCTTCGATGTGCTGTACACCGAACCGTCGGTCTACGGCGTGTACGACGACGAGGCGCTGGGCGAGGCCATCGCCCGCAACGGCAAGTTCGTCGGCGCGCGGTTTTTGGAAATCAGCCCCAACCACGACGGCGCCTCCGGCTCGACGGAACCCATCCCCGAAGTGGCCAAAGCCGCCACCCTCTTGGCCAACGTCAGCGATCAGCCCGACGCCGACGGCATCTTCCGGCGCGCCGGCCTGGTCGAGCGGATCCTCGGCACCGAGGACGACGTGCCCTCGCTCGGCGTGGGCGCCTGGCTCGTGGGCGCCGAGGACGCCGCGCTGGACGACCTGCCCGCCCGCGCGCACCTGAACTCCGCCGGCACCGCCCTGTTGCGCTACCGCGGCGGCACGAGCGCCTTCACCACCTACAGCGCCGCGGCGATCATCCAGTCGGAACTCAGACTACTCGAAGGCGGCGAACCGACCATCGACCCGGCGTCGCTGCGCGACAGGTACGTCTTGTTCGGCTTCAGCGCGCCGGGCCTGCTGGACCTGCGGCCCACGCCGGTGAGCCGCGTCAGCCCCGGCGTGCTGGTCCACGCCACGGCCCTGGACAACCTGCTGTCGGACGGGTTCATGCGTGATGCGCCCCACTGGCTGGCGATCCTCGGCGTGGCGTTGATGGGGCTGCTGGCGGGGCTGCTCGCCACGTCGATCACCTCGACGCGGGCCTCGGTGCCGCTGGCGGCCGGCCTGATCGGACTGCCGGCCGTCTGCGGTCTCGCCGCCTACCCGCCCGGCTGGTGGGCGCCGGTGCTGCCCGGCACGGTGGCGGCGGCCGTGGCGGTCTTCGGCGGGCTGGTGCGCAACTACGCGGTGGAGGGACGCCAGAGGCGGTTCATCAAGTCGGCATTCCAGCACTACCTCAGCCCCGCGGTCATCGAGAAGGTGCTGGTCGACCCGAACGCGCTGAAGCTCGGCGGCGAGCGCCGCGAACTGACGATCATGTTCTCGGACCTGGCGGGGTTCACGTCGCTGTCCGAAGGACTCGAGCCCGAGGCCTTGACCACGCTGCTGAACGACTACCTGACCGACATGACCGACATCATACTCGAAGAGGGCGGCACGCTGGACAAGTACGAGGGGGACGCGATCCTGGCCTTCTGGAACGCGCCGCTGGATCAGCCGGACCATGCGGCGCGGGCCTGCCGGGCGGCGGTGCGCTGCCAGCGGAAGCTGGCGGAGCGGCGGACGGAGTTCCGGGAGCGGTGCGGCAAGGACATGTATGCGCGGATCGGGATGCATACGGGTGTGGTGGTGGTTGGCAACATGGGGTCGCGGCAGCGGTTCGATTATACGGTGCTTGGCGACGCCGCTAATCTGGCCTCGCGGCTGGAGGGGGCGAACAAGGCGTTCGGCAGCGCGACGATGGTCAGCGAGACGACGCGGGGGCAGGCCGGGGACGGGTTCGACTTCCGGGCGCTCGGGCCGCTGCGGGTGGTGGGACGGAAGGAGCCGGTGGAGGTGTTCGAGCTGGGGAGCGCGGCGGCTGCGGGCTGGGGGGCGTTCGCCGAGGCGCTGGCGGTCTGGCGCGTAGGGGATGCGGTGCAGGCGCGGGAGATGTTCGCCGCGATCGCCGACGATCCGGTGGCGCGGGCCTGCGCGGGAATGTGCGGGGAGAGCGGCGGCGAGGCGGTGTGGAGCTTGACGCGGAAGTGATGGGTTCGGCTGCTTGGGGGCCGGGGGCGGTGAGACGCGGCGGTTATCGCGCTATTCTTGACTTACGCGGGGCGAACGGGATACGCTGCAAGACCATTGTCAACAGAAACTGTTGTCACATTGTTCATTGCCTCCGTTCAGAGATGGGTGATATTGACGAGATCCCGGAGGATGCATACGACTTAGACTCATGGCATGATGTCCCACACAAGAATGAACTCGGATTGGGGCGCGATTTAGTATTCACGTTTGTTTCGCAGCGTCTTCCGGCGGAACTTGATCGCATTGAGCGTATCTTCAGACGGCGGGGGGCCTATTCGAGCTACAAGGCCTTTCTTGAGGAGCGAGGTCTTCTTGAAGAGTGGTACGAGTATGAGGATGCCCGTCTTCAAGAGGCGATTCTCGAATGGTGTCGTGTCGAAGGAATCGAGGTCACGGGATAACACGTGCTTCCAGCAGCCAGTCGTGGCTGTCACGCCCCTTGCAAGGCAAGGGCCGCGCCATCCACGCCTGCAGCTGAAGCTCATTAGATTCATTTAGGAAGGTTGTGAATGGCGAACGAAATCATTTCCTACTTGGAGATGTGTAGTCGCGAGAAAACTAGCCTTCAGCGGGGAATGAACTTCAATCTTCACGGAAGCCATTCTGTCATTCTTATGTCTCTGCGTCCAAACGCGCCATATAACGACCGCTTCGATGACGACGGATCGACTCTTATCTACGAAGGCCATGATCATCCGAAACACGCAACGGTGCCTGATCCAAAACGCGTCGACCAGCCCGAATTCACACCCAAGGGTGCGCATACGTAAAACGGCCATTTCCACAGAGTAGCCCAGGCCCATGCTGCAGGAAGTCTGGCAACGCGACGGCGGTAAATGTGTGATGTGTGGCGCTACCGATGACCTCCATTTTGACCACATCATTCCGTATTCTAAAGGCGGGGCTTCGATAGTCGCTGAAAATGTGCAACTGTTGTGTGCGCGGCACAACTTACAGAAGAGGGATAAAATAGGCTCTTCCGGTTCATGCGTAGTTGAAGGTTGAAAAAATGTGGACATGCAAGTCTCCTGCGAAGTTACGAGGCTTCAGCAAGGAGGCTAA
>JAHIYU010000140.1 GCA_018814885.1 bacterium
CGGTGGTGGCCGGCGCCGCGCAGAGATACGCCTCCGCGAGGGACTCGTGCCCCGGCAGCGAGTACGGATCGTGGCCGCCGAGCGGATACTCGTGATAGGAATATTCCGGCGCGCCGGCGCCGAGTCCGGTCATGACCGCGTCGACCACGATGCTGTGCGGGACGGGCACGACGTCGTCCTGGGCGCCGTGATGTATCTGCAGCGACAGGTCCCTCCGCAGGTGGGGCGCCACGGACCAGGACAGCAGCAAGTGGCGCGCCTTCTCCAGGGTGATCGCGCCGGACGCGAAGGGGCCGGCGATATGATCGAAGACGAGATCGCCGAGACGGTCGGCCGTAGCTCCGGTTTCCAGCTTCTGCTGCGCGCCCGCCTGCACGTGGTCCAGGCGGAATTCGGCCGGGCCGTAGCGGACAACGGTCCGCCCCACGCGCGGGTCGCGCAGGGCCAGGTGATAGGCGACGTTGCCGCCGCGGCTGCCGCCGAGCGCCGTGATGCGCGAAGCGTCGGCCGTGGGCTCGTTGGCGAGCACGGCCGACAGCAGGGCGATGGTGTCGTCGCAGTCGTGATCGAAGGGGCTGGGCTCGCCGTCGCTCCAGCGCGTGGGCAGGATGCCGTAGCCGTTGAGCATCTCGCCCCGGAAGGTGGGCGCGACCACCAGGAAGCTGTCGGCCACGCAGGTGCCGGGGAAGGTCTCGTCGAAGGTGAGCACCCAGTTCAGGTCCAGGCCGTCGAAGCCGCCGTGCAGCAGCACGAGCACCGGGAACTTGCCGCCGGCCGCGTGGTGACGCGGGTAGCGGATGACGCCGAAGTGGGTCAGGCCGTCTATCTGGTGCCGGACCTCCGCCAGCGGGAAGCCGTTGCCCGCGCTGGTGCGCTCCACGGCATATTGGGCGGGCGTGACGTCGCGCGCCGCCCAGTCGGTGGCGACCGCGTCGCGCTCCGACTGGGTCGGCGGCGCAAAAAGAGGACCCAGGCCGGTCTGGGCCGTGGCCACAGCCGGCGCCAGGCAAATCGTCGCCAGAACAAACGAGAGCATGGCGGTCGCCGCGGGGGCGGTCCGTCGTCGCATCGATCCATCTCCTCGGGCTGATACGTCGTGCTGCGGGGGTGCATATGCTAGTGCAAAGGTAGGGTATTGTGCGGCGAATCGCCATGTCGCCCGGAGAGCCCGGGGAAGACCGGGGCCGCACGGAACGCCGCGAACCCGTTTCCCCGGCGGCTGCCATGTTTTCCTCCTGCCCCCAATCGTGTAACCTGCGGTTCATGCGAGCGGCGATAAATCCACCCTTCGATCGGGCCGTGTACAGGGCCACGCACAACTCCTACTCCGGAGGGCCGCGCCGCTCCCTGCACGATCAGCTCCGAGCGGGCGTGCGATGCCTCGAGCTGGACGTCACCCATGGCTCGCGCCGGCTGGCCGTCGGTCACGGCGTGACCGGCCACAGGGTCAGCCGCGTCGGCGATAACCCGGTCACCAACCGTCTGCACGACTGGCTGGCCCTGATACGGCGTTGGGTCGACGATCCCGTCAACGCCGGCCACGCGCCCCTGGTCATCGTCCTGGACGTCAAGCACGGGCTGGCCTCGCGCGGCGACCGCGTCAGCGTCTCGGTCCTGGGCCTTATGTGCCGGGAGATCTTCGCGGACAGGATCTTCTCCCCCCTCGCGGCGGATCCCGCCTGGCCGCATGTGAACGAGATGCGCGGCAAGGTGCTGCTCGTTCTTTCCGGGGACAGGAAAACACGAAAACGATGCCTGCGCGACGCCGGGCGCGAGCCGGCCGTGGCCGCGAACCGGACCGGCGGCGTGATCGAGGTGCACCGCTCCCACGACGGCAGCGCCCTCTGGTACTGGGCGGGCACGATGCTCGACGGCCGGCCCCACTGGCTCTGGCACGACCGGTACGGTCGCGGCATCACCCCGGCGGTGGCGCTGAACGACCGGGGATCCGTCGTCGCGGTGTCGCGCGCCGTGGGATCGGACAACATCTGGTATCGACTCGGCCGCCTGGGCCGAGACGGGCGCGCGACATGGGGGCGTGCCCGCCTGCTGGCGCGCGGCCGGTCGCCGGCAGTGCGCTTCACGTCTCCCGGTGGACGGACGGTCGCGGTGAGCTACGACGCGCCGGGGGGCGGGCGGCGAGAGCGCCGGGGCGGGATGAAGATTGCCGACGACAGGGTCGACTGGAGGGGCGCCGTCGCGAGCGAAGACCGTCGCGACCACGCGCGCGCCGAGCTGCCCGGCGGCGGCGAGCTGCGCATCCGGTCGACGAACCTGCTTTTGCAGTGGTCGCGCGACGGCGGGGACTGGCATCGTCTGATCTACGCGCCGCTGATGTTCATGGAGCAGCAGCGGGGCGACGACGACTGGATGACCGCCCTCGGCCCGCACTTCGCCGCCGCGCCGGCCGGCAGGAACGCGTGGGCCCGGGATCGCCTGGCCGAGGGCAGGATCGTGCGGTTCTGGAAATTCGGGCGCGCGCACGTATCAGGCGCGCCGGTTTCTTTTCCGGCCACCGATACGCCTCACGAAGCGTGGTACCAGGCGTATGCGAAGACAAGGGGGGCTTTGGCATAGGATTGTTCTATTATTTGATCACTGTATCGATACCCTGCATGATGTCGTCGTGAAACAGCGGGCCGGCCCGGCGAGGTGCCGGCCACCCGCCAGGGCGACAACCTCGCCTGCGGGTACCCCTTACAGATCGAGACTACCTTCCGCGAATAGCTGAACCGACACCGCGGATTTGCGAGAGTGTACTACACGGTCTGTAGCAACAACGTTCTAGTTTCCTGGGCTGAAACGCAGAACTGTGGCCAAAAGTGGGACCCGGTGGCCCGTGGCGGGCGCCCCCCGGTTGAAGCCTGCCCTCCGGACGTGCTAGACTGCCGACCAAGTACACGATCCCGATGAAGGAGATGGCAATGCGTTTCGTTATCCTTATCCTTGGCCTGATTTGCGCTTTGCTCGCCGGTGCCGCCGACGCCTTAACGTGGCACATCCTACCCGATGGTTTGGGCGATGCGCCGACCATCCAAGCCGGGATCGACTCCGCCGCGGCGGGGGACACCGTGCTCGTCGGCTGTGGCGCGTACACCGAGCATGACATCACGATAACGACCGGCGGTCTCGTCGTACGGAGCGAGTCTGGTCATCCAGACTGCGCAACCATTGACGCGGAACTACAGGGCAGGGTCATGTACTGTCTGGGGCTCGATGCGTCAACTCGAATAGAGGGGCTCACTCTGACTGGGGGTTTGAGCGACAGAGGTGGCGGAATCGGATTCTCGTCCGCTTCACCCACGATCACCAACTGCAGGTTCATCGGCAACCAGAGCACGTTCGTGGGCGGCGGGGTCGACTGCCGATCTTCATCCTCCCCCACAATCAGTCTCTGCCATTTCATCGAGAATACGGCTGTTTGGGATGGTGGCGGGCTATACTGCCTGGACTCGTCTTCGCCGACACTGAATGACTGTGTCTTCATCAAGAATAGCAGTGGCCACTCCGGTGGAGGGATGCGCTGCGAAAACTCCACAGCCACCGTCGTCACGAATTGCACGTTCTCGGAGAATGTCTCTGACTTTGGTGGCGGGTTCATCTGCTACTCATCTGCCGCGCCCGCTCTCGCAAATTGCACCTTTTCCGCGAACACGGCCCACGCGGACGGCGGTGGAGTGTACTGCGGGGGGTCCAGCACAATTGCGATGAGCAACGTCATCGTAGTCTTCGGCAGCGCTGGCGTCGGCGTGTTCTGTGAAGGCAACAGCACGGCAGAGCTTTCGTGCTGCGACCTGTACGAGAACGACGGCGGGGACTGGGTCGGCGAGATCACCGGTCAGAACGGAATCAACGGCAACTTCAGCGCCGATCCGCAGTTCTGCTCGAGCCAGCCCGATGAAGACCGCCATTGGTTTCTCCAGAGCGACTCGCCATGTGCACCGGGCAACCATCCGCAAGGTGCGAACTGTAGCGTGATAAGTGCGTGGGATGTCGGCTGCGGGATGACCCCGACCAAACGATCGACATGGGGGGGCATCAAGACTCGATTCCGAGACTGATTCGGGGATCCCCATCGATCTCTTCAGCAATGCGAGGCAATCGCGAGGCGGCTTGTCCAGAACCGCCCGTGCTGCTAATCTGTGCCCCTGATCGGTTCCGATCCGGATCCTGTTCCGTCCGCTGCACCCGTCGAAACCACTCAAGCCTGGAGGCCTCGCAGACTTGACGCCTCGCGGCAAACGCCCCTCCCTGAACGCCGTCCCCCGCTGGCTGAGAGACGATTCGGCCTTCTTCACCCGCCCCGTGAGGGTCTTCGAGACCTACTGCACTGCGTTCCTGCGCGCCGACCTGCTGGCGGGCCTGACGGTCGCGGTAGTCATGCTGCCCCAGGCCATCGCCTACGCCATGATCGCCGAGCTGCCGCCACAGACCGGCCTCTACGCGGCGATCGTCGCCTCGATCGTCGGCGCCCTGTGGGGGTCGTCGCGACACCTGCACACGGGGCCCACCAACGCCGCCTCCCTGCTGGCCCTGGCCACCCTGCTGAACGTCGCCGCGCCGGGCACTCCCGAGTTCCTGGTGGCGGCCGGTTATCTGGCGCTGATGGTCGGGATCGTGAAGATCCTGGCGGGCCTGGCGCGTATGGGCGCCCTGGTGAACTTCGTGTCGGATTCGGTCGTGGTCGGTTTCACCGCCGGCGCCGGCGTGCTGATCGGCGTCAACCAGCTGCGTCACCTGCTGCGGCTGGACATCAAGAGTTCGCCGAAGTTCATCGAGACCGTGGAGGTGGTGACCAGGCATCTGTACGAGACCCACCTGCCCAGCCTGGCCCTCGGGCTGGGCACCCTGGCGCTCATCATCATCATCAAGCGGCTGCGGCCCCGCTGGCCGGCGGCCCTTCTGAGCATGGTCGCCTCGGCCGCCTGCGTCTGGGCGTTCGATCTGGTCGGAAAGGGCGTCCGCGTGCTGGGCGAACTGCCCCGCAGCCTGCCGCCGCTGGCGGACCTGCCGCTGCTGGACGCGGATCTCATCTTCAAGCTGGCGCCCGGCGCCATGGCCATCGCCGCCATCGGCCTGGTGGAGGCCATGTCCATCGCGCGGGCGGTGGCCAGCCAGAGCGGCCAGCGCATCGACAGCAACCAGGAGTTCGTGGGACAGGGCCTGGCCAGCGTGGCGGCCGGCCTGTTCTCCGGTTATCCGGTGTCGGGCTCCTTCACGCGTTCGTCGATCAACTACGGCGCCGGCGCCCTCACCTCGCTATCCAGCATCTTCTCGGGTTTGTGGGTGCTGGCGGCCATGCTGCTGCTGGCGCCCCTGGCCGTGTTCCTGCCCAACACGGCGCTGGCCGCGGTGCTCCTGGTCACCGCCCACGGCATGGTGGACTGGCACGAGATCGGGCGCATCACCAAGATGTCGCGGGGCGACTCGACCATCATGTTCTCGACGATCACGGCCACCCTGATCTTCCCCCTGGAGTTCGCGGTCCTGTCCGGCATGCTGATCTCCTTCGCGCGCTTCCTGGTTACGACTTCGGCCCCGGCGGTCCAGTCACTCGTGCCGGATTCCGATTTTGTTCACCTGGTGCCCGCCCGGACCCAGCCCGTCTGCCCGCAGCTAGCGGTCGTGGAGGTGGAGGGGCCGCTTTACTTCGGCGCCGTCAACCACATCGAGGAGAGCCTGGACAAGCTCCGCCGCGGCCATCCGGGCCAGATCTTCCTGCTGTTGCGCCTGGGCCTGGTGGACCACGTCGACGTGAGCGGCATCCACATGCTCGAGAGCGTGCTGCGCCGGTACCGTAAGCGGGGCGGCGACATGTTCGTCGAGGGCGCGCGTCCCCGCGTGCTGTACATGATGCACCAGAGCGGATTCCTGAGGACGCTGGGGCGGGACAACCTGATGCGCAGCGGCAACATCATCGGCGAGCTCTTCCACCACGTCCTGCATCCGGGCATCTGCATCTACGAATGCGAGCACCGGGTCTTCGCCGAATGCCAGGCCCTGCCCAAGCATTCCGAAAGCATCGATCACGAGCTGATCGGCGGCTTCGCTCGCGGGCCGGTGCCGGAGATCCTGCCCAGCGAGGTCAAGCTGGCTCTGGACGAAAGCCCGGACTCGGTGGTGCTCGTCGACGTGAGCGAGACCCGGGAGTACGAGCGCTGGCACATCCGCGAGGCCGCGAGCCTGCCGTTGCCGCGGCTCACCCACGACGATCACGGTCTCGAACGCGAACGCAAACTGGTCCTGGTCAGCCGCATCGGGCGGCGCAGCGAGCTGGCCCTGCGCATCCTGCGGGGCCACGGCTACACCAACGCCTACAACATGAAGGGCGGCATGCTCGCCTGGGAGGCGGCGGGGTATCCGATCGCGGTGGAGTAGGGGTTGTTGCTCATTTATCTGTAGTCTCAAGTACATGGTCGGACAGACATGAATGCACGCACACCTCCCCCGGTTGACGGGGTGCTGAAGGCACTCCAAGACTTCCTCCGCCTAGAAGCTGCGGGCGGGCTGCTCTTGATGATGGCTACCGTGTCGGCATTGGTCGTCGCGAACTCACCTCTCTCGGTCTACTACAAGGCGTTGCTGGATCTTCCCCTTGAGGTCAGGATCGGCACCCTCGGAATCGCCAAGCCCCTATTGCTATGGATCAACGACGGCCTGATGGCGGTGTTCTTTTTCATCGTCGGTATGGAACTGAAGCGCGAGGTGGTCGAGGGGCACTTGTCGAGCCCGCGACAGGCCAGCCTGCCGGCCTTCGCCGCCGTGGGCGGAATGCTGCTGCCTGCGGCCTTTTACGCATTGTTCAACCGGGGTGATCCCGTCGCGACGGGAGGATGGGCTATCCCGACCGCGACAGACATCGCCTTCGCGTTGGGGGTGCTCTCGCTTCTCGGAAAGCGTATTCCAACGGCGCTGAAAGCCTTCCTGCTGAGTGTCGCCATCTTCGACGACCTCGGGGCCATCGTCGTGATCGCCCTGTTCTACACGGCCAAGCTATCCGTGCTTTCCCTCGTTATCGCGGCCGTTCTCATCCTTGGCCTCGCGATCCTCAATCGATTCGGTGTGACCAGGCCCGCCGCCTATTTCCTCCTTGGCGTTCCGCTGTGGGTGGCGGTGCTGAAGTCCGGCGTGCACGCCACGCTGGCGGGTGTCGTTCTGGCTATGTTCATCCCGCTACGCGTGTCACGGACATCTGCTTCGACACCCGCCCCCAGGTCGCTATTACGTCACCTCGAACACGCGCTGCATCCGTGGGTGGCCTTCGGCGTGCTGCCCATATTCGCTTTTGCCAACGCGGGCGTATCGATCGCCGGACTGTCCGTCCCCGATGTGCTTCATCCTGTTCCGCTTGGCATCATAACCGGGCTGTTTTTCGGCAAGCAGATCGGGATCCTGGCGATGTCCTGGCTTGCTGTGCGGCTGGGGATCGCCTCGCGCCCAGAGGGGGTCGGCTGGTGGCAACTCTACGGCGCGGCTTTGTTGTGCGGCATCGGCTTCACCATGAGCCTGTTCATCGCGTCGCTGGCATTCTAGCAGGGTGGCGCGGCCTTCCTGGGGCTAGAACGGCTCGGTATTCTGATCGGCTCGCTGGTTTCCGGAATACTGGGCTATGCCGTGCTTCATGTCTCCCTGGGTGGCGGGGACGGGGCGCCCGGCGTGAAGACATAATACGGAGTGCACTGTGGGAATCGCTGCAGATATCGCAATCATCGTTACCGCGGGATTCCTGGGCGGTATCGCCGCCCAGCGCCTCAAGCAGCCCCTGATCCTGGGTTACATCGCCGCCGGCATCGTCCTGGGTCCAGCGACCGGCGGCTCTCTCATCTCCGACCCCCATGACATCGAACTGCTGGCGGAGATCGGTGTCGCCCTGCTGCTTTTCGCCCTGGGCATCGAGTTCTCCCTGAAGGAACTGCGCCCGGTGCGGAACGTGGCGCTGCTGGGCGCGTCCATCCAGATTCTGCTGACTGTGGGCGCGGCCGCGGGGATGGGCCTCGTGCTGGGCTGGCCCTGGACCGATGCCGTCTGGTTCGGCGGCTGCGTCTCCCTGTCCAGCACCATGGTCATCCTGAAGACCCTGCAGAGCCAGGGCCGCCTGGGTACGCTCTCCAGCCGGGTGATGATCGGCATGCTGCTGGTACAGGACCTGGCCGTGGTACCCCTGCTGATCCTGCTGCCCAAGCTGACCGATCTGCGGGCCGGACTGCCGGACCTGGGCTGGGCGCTCGTGCGCTCGGCGGTCTTCCTGGCGCTGATGATCGTGGTGGGCGCACGGGTGATACCCTGGCTGATGCGCCGGGTCGGTCGCTGGAACTCGCGCGAGCTGTTCCTGCTAACGGTGACGGGGCTGAGCCTGGGCATCGGCTACGCCACCTACGAGGTGGGCCTGAGCTTCGCCTTCGGCGCCTTCGTGGCGGGCATCGTGCTCAGCGAATCGGACCATGCCCACCAAGCGCTCAGCGACATCATCCCCCTGAGGGACATCTTCGGCCTGCTGTTCTTCGCGTCGGTTGGCATGCTACTGGAACCGCGCTTCGTGCGGGAGAACCTTCTGCTGGTACTGGGGCTTGCCGCGGCCGTCTCTCTGACCAAGGGTCTGGTCTGTGCGGGGGTGGGTCTGGCGTTCGGCTACCGCAACGTGGTGCCACTGGCGCTGGGGCTGACCATGTTCCAGGCGGGTGAATTCGCCTTCGTCATCGGCCGGGGGGGGGGGGCCACGAAGAGCATCGGCGCCGATCTCTACTCGGTGATCATGTCCGTCACCCTAGTCACCATGTTCCTGACGCCGTTCATCTCCCGGGCCACGGCGCCCGTCTATGGCTTTGTCAGGAGACGCCGCAGGGACGAACCCGTGCTGACGATCAACATCGCCCACGACGAGCTGCACGACCACGTCGTGATGGCGGGCGCCGGGCACATGGGCCGCGCCGTGGCCGGGGTGCTTCGGCGGCTGGGTATGCCGTTTGTGGCGATCGAGCTGGACCAGCACCGCCTGGAAACCTGCCGCAACGCCGGCCTGGCCGTCATCTACGGCGACGCCAGCCATCAACTGGTCCTGAAGGCGGCGGGGCTGGATAGGGCCTGCGTTCTGTTGATCACAACACCTTCGCCGGTGGTCACGCTCGCCATCGCCCGCCACGCCCGGCAGCTGCGGCCGGAACTGCACATCGTCGCGCGCGCCGAGTCGGAGGAGCTGCTGGAGGATCTGCACGAGCTGGGCGTGCACGAGGTGGTGCTGTCGCAGATGGAGACCGGGCTCGAGATGACACGCCAGGCCCTGCTGCACCTCCAGGTGCCGGACCAGCAGATCGAGCGGTTCGCGGACGAGGTGCGAAGGGAATTCTATCGACCGCTGCGCGCAGATGCCGGAGATGGCATATCCCTGAAATGAAAGGACGTCACCAAGAATGCCTTGATCAAACAGTACGCGTGTTTCCTTGTCCCTCGTCCAGGCCGAACTGCCGGGCACCGGAGCCCGGCAGGCACCTTGCGGGATCTTTGCGCACGCAAGTACGCAACGAGCTCTACGGATCTCTGTCCAACACCCGGAGAGCCCTTCGCATCCCTACGGCCCGCTAGCTCTCCACCACAGTCAGCAGATCGCGCTTGTGCTCCTCTTCCTGGATCAGGATGTCCTCGAGGATCCGGCGCAAGCCGTACTCTTTGAGCGCCTCCGCCTGTGCGATGCGCTCCTTGTAGCGCCGGATCGCCAGCTCTTCGCCTTCGAGATCCTGTTTGAGCATTTCGAGACTATCCGCGGATACGGCCCGCTTCTCGACGTCGACTGTCGGCGTGCCGCCCAGGAAGTCGATCTGTTCGGAGAGCATCATTGCGTGCTGCATCTCTTCCTGGGAATGAATGACGAGCTCCTTGATGATCGACTCGTACTGTGCACCAGACATCACCGCCGCGTGCTGAATGTACTGGATCGCTGCAGCGAACTCCCACTCCAGATCCTTGTTCAGCTCCTCGAGGAGCCGCTTCTTGATCGTGGCCATGTATGCCTCCTGATTTGTTGTCTTGGCGCGCGATAGTCGATGACGTATGGGGTGCGTCTTTTCAGATATCGCGCATTCTTCGCCTCACGCCGGCCGAGCAACGGCCAACTCTTTTCCGAACTCCGCAGAGAACGCGCCCCCCTATGAAGTCGCCTTCACCCGCTCCTCTTGCGTCATCGCGGCTAGCCGCTCTACTTCCTTCACACTCAGCTTGAGCCCCTGAGCGACCTGGCGCCCGTAGTCGGGGTCGGCCTTGTAGAAGAGGGCCGCCTGACGCAGCTGAAGACGCTTCTGGGCGCCACCCAGGTGATCCACGATGTTGCCGATGAGGTTCTTGCGGTCCGCGGCCTTCATCACCTTGCGATACAACAGGCCGGCCTGCTCGAAGTCGTCGTTGGGGTGCACGTATCCTTGCCGATCAACCGGCCCCGTCACGTCAAACGGCGGCTCACCCGCTTTGGGATCGGGGAACGGACCGCCGAAGCTGTTGGGAGAGTAGTGCGGGCTGCCGCCGCCGTTGGCATCGGTGCGCATGGACCCATCGCGCTGGCAGTTGTGCTCCGGGGCGTTCTTGGGCGCGTTGACCGGGATGAGGTGGTAGTTGGGCCCCAGGCGGTGCCGGTGCGTGTCGGGATAGCTGAAGAGCCGGCCCTGGAGCATCTTGTCCGGCGAGGCGGCGATGCCGGGCACGAAGCTCCCGGGCGAGAAGGCCGCCTGTTCCACCTCGGCGAAGTAGTTCTCCGGATTGCGGTCAAGGACCATCCGCCCCACGGGAATCAGCGGATAGTCGCCGTGGGGCCAGACCTTCGTGATGTCGAAGGGATCGTAACGGTACGCCTTCGCCTCCTCGGGAGCCATGATCTGCGCGTAGACCTTCCAGGCGGGGAACTTCCCCTGCTCGATCGCTGCGGAGAGATCGCGCGTGGCCTGATCGGGATCCTCGCCGGCGAGGATCCCGGCCTGTTGACGGGTCAGGTTCTGGATACCCTGCTCGGTCTTGAAATGGAGCTTTACCCAGACGTATTCGTTCTTGCCGTTGTACCACATATACGTGTGGCCGCCGTAGCCGTTGATGTGGCGATAGCCCCTGGGCGTTCCGCGGTCCGAAAACAGGATGGTGACCTGGTGGATGCTCTCCGGCGTGAGGGAGAGGAAGTCCCAGAACATGTCCGGGTCCTTCAGGTTCGTGGCCGGGTTCCGCTTCTGGGTGTGTATGAAGTCGGGAAACTTCAGCGGGTCGCGAATGAAGAAGACCGGCGTGTTGTTGCCCACCAGGTCGTAGTTGCCCTCCTCGGTGTAGAACTTCACCGCGAACCCGCGGGGATCGCGCGCCGAGTCGGCCGACCCCTTCTCGCCGCCCACGGTGGAGAACCGCAAGAAGACCTCGGTCTTTTTACCGACCTCGGACAGAAACTTCGCCCGGGTATGCCTGGTCACGTCGTGCGTGACCTCGAAGTGGCCGTGGGCGCCTGCGCCTTTCGCGTGGACGACCCGTTCGGGGATGCGTTCGCGATCAAAGTGGGCCAGCTTCTCGACCAAATGGCTGTCCTGTAGGAGAGCCGGACCGGCGTGGCCGGCGGTTAGCGTGTTCTGGTCGTCCGCTACGGGTCGGCCAAAGCTCGTGGTCAGTTTCATTTTTTCCGCCATGATGGGCCTCCTTCGGCTGAATCAGATACGTCTCGGTACGCACCACGTCTTGTATCTCACTCTTGGTCATCAACTCCTGGCAGCGAACCTCGGGACCTGGCGCACATCTGACAAAGGCCGCGAAACTGGACAAAGTAGTCCCGAATCCGGAAGCCCGTCTCGGACGTGTTCGGGAGGGGAAGGTCGTTGAGATCGGGCACTTCGATATCGCGCATACTCCCGCAGTGGTCACAGACCAGGTGCTGATGTCGATAGGTCTTGGCGTCGTAACGCGCGGCTGCTTCTGGGTGGCAGACGCGGATAACGAGCCCGATCTCGACCAATTTCTCGAGGGTCCTGTAGACCGTGGCTTTCGAGAGACTGGGCAACTGCGGCGCAATTTCCGCGAAGATGTCGTCCGCTGTCGGATGGTCGGCCCGTCCGAGCAGAACCCCCATGACGGCCCGACGGGGGGTCGTCAGCGGAACTCCTCGCCGGCGACACCGCTCCTCTAGTTCAAGCAGTTTGGGGTGTGGGATCTTGTTGCTCATGGGTGATAATATATATCGACTGATAATATGTCGCATCTTTTATATGATTCTCGCTACAACATGCCGGGTTTGTCATAGATACTCGCGTTGACAGGAACGGGCTTGCTCCCGGAAGAACAAGCCCGTTTAACGATCAACCCGATGGTATTCCGCTGTCACCCTCACCCCGCCGGCGGTTCCACGATCGCCAGAAAAGCCCCCGCCGGATCCCGCACCACGCAGAAGGTGCCGTGGGCGCCCTGACCGCGCGGGCCGTCGACGACCTCTCCCCCAGCTCGTGGCAGCGCGCCATGCTCGCGGCCAGATCCACCACCACCACGTAGGCCGGCCCACCACGGCGGCGCAGAAGTCGCGCACCTTTTCGGCGTCGGGCACGGTCAGGTCGAATCAGCCGAGGGAGCCGGCGGGAGGGGTGGATGCGCCGCTCACTATCGTCACTCTTTCTCGGGGAACCTGCCCTGCAGCGCATCGCGCAGGATGCCGCTCACCTCGTCGCTGAAATCCTTCCCCAGCATCCACGTCAGGTAGTCGGGATGCTGGCGGGCGATCTGCGCGAGGGGCCGGCCGCCGTGCTTGCCGAAGGCGAAGACCGCGTTGCCGTCGTCGTCCCACTCGAACTTGCGGCTGCGATCCACCCAGCGGCCCTCGTCGGGGTTGCTGACCTCGTGAAGCGCGGTCACGTCGCCGCTGAGCTCGTCGTAGCGGGCGACCATGGCGTCGAGCACCTCGAGGGTGGCCTCCACGTCGGCCAGGGCCGCGTGGGCCTCGGTCAGATCCTTGCCGCAGTACTTGCGGTAGGCGGCCTCGAGGGTCCGGGGCTCCATCCGGTGGAAGATGCGCATGGCGTCCAGGTGGCGGCGGCCCGCCAGCGAGAAGTCCGTGCCGACGCGCCGCAGCTCGTTCTCCAGCAGCGGCGCGTCGAAGCCGACCGAGTTGAAGCCGGCCAGGTCGGCGCCTTCGAACATGTCGATGATCTCGCGCGCGACGGCGGCCAGGAGCGGGGCCTCCCGCACGTCGGCGTCGGTGATGCCGTGCACCGCCGACGCGGCGGGCGGGATGGGCATCTCGGGGTTGATCAGGGTGCGGAAACTGCGGCGCGAGCCGTCGGGCTCCACGCGCACCATGCCGATCTCGACGATGCGGTCGCGGTCGATGCCTGTGCCGGTGGTCTCCAGGTCGAAGCAGACCAGGGGGCGTTCGAGTGTCACGTTGTCCATGAGATCACTTCGCGTATTCGACCTTCGGGACGCGCTCGAGCCATTCCGGATGAAGCTCGCTGCGCCCGGTGTGGATCCTGCAGAGCGACTCGCGCAGCTTCAGGGTGATCTCGCCTTCCCGTCCGTCGGCCACCTGGTAATCCTTGCCCTGGAAGTGCATCACGCCGATGGGCGTGACCACCGCCGCGGTGCCGCAGGCGAAGGCCTCGCGCAGCATGCCGCTCGCGGCGTCGGCGCAGATCTCGGCGGCGACCGGCGGGATCTCGACCCAGTTGTAGCCGAAGTCGGTGCAGAGATGCCCGACCGAATCGCGCGTGACGCCGTCGAGGATGGTGTCGCCGACGGGGGCGGTGATGATCTTGTCCTCGTAGACGAAGGCTATGTTCATCGCGCCCATCTCCTCCACCGTGCTGGCGGTCAGGGCGTCCAGCCAGATGATGTTGTCGTAGCCCTCGCTCTGGGCCAGCTTGATGGGCAGGAGCGCGGCGGCGTAGTTGCCGCCGGTCTTGGCATAGCCGGTGCCGCCGGGCGCCGAGCGGACGTACCTCTCCTCGACCTTCAGGCGCAGGGGCTTGATGCCGCCGGCGAAGTAGCTGCCGACCGGTCCGATGATGATGTAGAACAGGAACTCCGTGCCCGATTTGACGCCCAGGCCCGCCTGGTTGGAGATCATCGTGGGGCGGATGTAGAGGGCGTCGGGCGATTCGGGCACCCAATCGCGATCCAGATCGATCAGGCGCTTGAGGGCCGTCATGAACAGCTCGGGATCCACGGCGGGCATGCAGACGCGATGCGCCGAGATGTTGAAGCGCTTGATGTTCATGGCGGGGCGGAACATGTGCACCGACCCGTCGTCGACGTTGGCGTAGGCCTTCATGCCCTCGAAGATCTCCTGCCCGTAATGCAGCACCTTGGCGGCCGGATCGAGCTTCAGGTCGTGATAGGGCTCGATGCGCGGGTTCTGCCATTCGCCCTTCTTGTAGTCGAGCAGGAACATGTGGGGCGTGAACAGGGCGCCGAAGCCGAACTCGCCCGTGGGCGGGCTCGGCGGATTGGGATTCCTGGTGATCTTGATATCCATGATGGCCCTCCTGTACACATGGTAAGGCGCATAAGTGCAGGCACCAACACCTTAAATCGTCGTTCACGGGGGGGCGAAAATCAAGGCCGGTCGCGCTCCCCGGTGGTGATGCGGAAGCCGGACCGCCGGTGCCGGGCCCTGCCCGAAAGCCGGGTTACGCCCTGCCGGCCATGGCCTTGAGATCGTCTTCGCCCTCGCCCGCCTCCCCGTCGGCCGGATTCCCGGCCATGGCCTCCTCCGACCGCCTGTCCGGCCTTGGCGCCGAAAGGGCCCCGGCCACCCCGAGCAGCACCTCGCACGCGCCGGCCACCGCCAGTACGGCCACTACGCCCGCCCAGCCCGCCACCACCGGGCCCGCCAGCACGGACAGCAGGGTCACCGGCCCGAGCAGCGGCGAGAGCCACCCGAAGACGCGCCCCCGCTTCTCCGGTGGCGTTTCGCGCTGCAAGAAGGTCGCCAGATTGACCTGGATGCCGGTGCTGATGGCCCCGAACAGGGCGAACAGGAGCAACGCCACCGCGAGATTCCGGTTGAGCGCGAAGAGCGTAAGCAGGGCGCCATCGATGGCCACGAGCCACCCCACCGTACGCAGGGGGTGGTGCAGGCTGCGGAAGACCGAGGCGATGCCGGCGCCGAGCAGCCCGCCCAGCCCCGCCGTGGCGAAGATCAGGCCCAGTTCGCGCTCGCTGCGTCCGAGCAGGCGCGTGATGAATTCGTAGACCAGGGGCGGCTGCATGGCGGTGATCATGGTCACCAGGGCGAGGAAAAGCACCGCGTAGCGCAGGCGCGGCCGTCCCCACAGCCAGACCGCGCCGTGCCGGACATCGTGCCAGCGCGAACGAGCGGCCGCCTCGCCGTCGCAGGCGGCCGGCTCCTGGAGGCGCGGCAGCAACAGCAGCAGGGCCGAAGCGGCGAAGGTGCCGCCGTCCACCCAGAAGGCCACCGCGGTGCCCAGCCCGGCCACGATGACGCCCCCGGCCGCCATTCCCACCAGCAGGATCACGTTCTGCGACACCATGAACAGGGCGTTGCCGCGGTTGAGCTGATCGTTGGGCACCAGGTCGGGGATCAGGGCCAAACGCGCGGGGCCGCTCAGGTGGCGGCCCGCCGCGAGCACCGCGGCCAGGACGTAGACCAGCGCCAGGCTGTCCACCAGGGGTATCACGCAGACGGTCGCGACGCTCAGCAGGTCGCTGGCCACCATCACGCCGCGACGGCTCCAGCGGTCGATCAGCACGCCGGCGAAGGGGCCCAGCACCACGCCCGGCAGCACCTGCACGGCGGCCAGCAGGCCGAGGCTGGCCACATTGCCGGTACGGTTGTAGACGAGGGAGAAGAAGGCGAGGATGGCGATCTTGTCGCCCAGGCCGGAAACGAAGGACGCAGCCCAGACCGCCATGAAGTTGCGGTTGGCGAGAAGTTGCTTCACGGGTGTCCGTCCCTTCGGGCGCGGGCGTCCCTGCCCGCGAGAACCGCGTGGGCGCCATCGGTCAGGCGAGCACCTCGATGTCCGGCTCGCGTCCCAGCAGCCGCTCCAGCTCCTGCTCGCGCAGACGCACCGCCAGACGGCAATGCCGGACGTCGTGCTCCTCCTCGAGCACCGAGCCGGTGCGGTGGAACACCGCCACCAGGTCCATGCGGGTCAGCGGCAACTGCAGGCGCACGACCCGCTCTCGGCCGAGCAGCCTGTCCACCGCGGCCGATCGTACCGCGCCCGGGCCGTCTTCATCAAGCGCGGAGACGAACAGCGCGCTGGCGTGACGGTTGGCGTGGTGGTTGCGGAACGCTTCGGCCCGATCCGGCGGGAGGCGGTCCATCTTGTTGAAGACCATGATGGTGTCGCGCTCCTCGGGCACGAGATCGGCGAGCACCTCGTTGACCGAGGCGATCTGATGGTCGGGATTCTCGCTGGACGCGTCGACCACGTGCAGCAGCAGGTCGGCGTCGGCCACCTCCTGCAGGGTGGCGCGGAAGGACGCGACCAGGCCGTGCGGCAGGCGGCGGATGAAGCCGACCGTGTCCGACAGCAGGAAGCGGCGGCGCTCGTCCACGTCCACGCGCCGCGTGGTGGCGTCGAGGGTTGCGAAGAGCTGGTCCTCGACCAGCACGTCGGCGCCGGTGATCGCGCGCATCAGGGTGGACTTGCCGGCGTTCGTGTATCCCACCAGGGAGACCTTGAAGAGGTCGCCGCGTTGCTTGGTCTGCACGCCGCGGTCGGCCGCGATGTCGGCCAGCTCCGTCTTCAGGCGCGCCAGACGCTGTCCGATGATGCGGCGGTCTGTCTCGAGCTGTGTCTCGCCGGGGCCGCGCGTGCCAATGCCGCCGGCCTGCCGCTCGAGGTGCGACCACAGCTTGACCAGTCGCGGCAGCATGTACTGGAGCTGGGCCAGCTCGACCTGCAGCCGCGCCTGTCGCGTGCGGGCGTGGTGCGCGAAGATGTCGAGGATCAGCTCGGTGCGGTCGATGACCGAGACGCGGCCCTTGACGTCGCCGGCGTGATCCCCGTTGAGCGCCTTCTCGATGTTGCGCCCCTGCGCGGGGGAAAGATCGTTGTCGCAGGCCACGAGCGTGGCGCCGGTGGCCGCGACCGCCGCCACGAGCTCGGCGACCTTTCCCTTGCCGATGAAGGTCGCGGGCGCGGGACTGTTGCGGCGCTGGCGCACCTCCCCGACCACGTCGCCGCCGGCGGTGTCCACCAGGCGCCCGAGCTCGGCCAGGTCGCAGTCCCCGGCGCCGCGCCCGAAGTGCTCGGGCAGGTCGACGCCCATCAGCACCGTGCGTTCGCGCGGCCCGCCCGCGCCTCTTCCCGTTTCGCGCATTTCCTTCAGGGTGTTGTCCTCCGGTAATCGTTACACGACATTCTAGCTCCCGGACCGTCGGGAAGGCAGTGTTTTCGTCGCGGCGGGCGGCCGGCGCGGGTCGTTCGAACGCGGCAGATCTCGCCGCCCGGTCATGTGATCTCGCCGAGCCAGGACTCCCATTGCCTCAACCTGTCCGCCAGTTCGACGTCCACCGCGGCGCAGCGCCGGGAAACCTCCAGCCTGTCCGCGGGGGCGAGATCCGGCGCCGCGAGCTTATCCAGCAACTCCCGCTTCTCCCCCTCCAGGGCCTCGATCTCCTGCTCGGCTTCGGCGATCCGCGACTCTAGGCGGCGGATCTCGTTCTTGCTCGGGCCCGTGCGCTTCGGGCGCGTTGCCCGCGCCGTCTTCTCCCGCGCGGGCACCTCGGTGACCGTCTCGGCCAGCAGCCCGGCGCGGTGCGCCACCAGATCCGAGTAGTTGCCCGGGTGCACGGTCGTCACGAGCCGCCCGCCGGGATCCGTCTCGAAGACGATCAGCCGCTCCACGAGACGGTCCAGGAAGCGCCGGTCGTGGGACACCACGATCAGCGTGCCGTCGAAATCGAGCAACGCGGCCTCCAGGGACTCGCGCCCCTGCATGTCGAGGTGGTTCGTGGGTTCGTCCAGCAGCAGCGTGTTGTGCCCCTCGCGGATCAGCCGCATCAACGACAGCCGCCCGCGTTCGCCGCCCGAGAGGCGACCCACGCCTCGGTCGATCATGTCGGCGCCGAAGCCGAAGGCTCCGGCGAAGGACCGCAGCTGGCCGAGGGTGGCGCCGGGCCAGACCGAGGCCAGTTCCTCCAGCACGGTGTTCGCATCCTGGACGTTCATCAGCTGCTGGTCGTAGAGGCCGAGGTCCACGTTGTGTCCCGGCATGACGCGGCCGCGATCCGGCAGGGTGCGTCCAGACAGCACCGACAGCAGCGTGCTCTTGCCGCAGCCGTTGGGACCGATGATGCCGAGGCGGTCGCCGCGCGCGACGTTCAGCGACAGTCCGTGGAACAGGGGCGCGCCACCGAACCCCTTGGCCAGGTCGCGCACCTCCAGGACCATCGCCCCGCTGGCGCGTTCCGGCGCCAGCTTGAAGTTGAAGCCGCGCTGCTCCCGCTCCGGGCGCTCCAGTCGCGTCTCGCGGGCCAGCTGCTTGCGCCGCGACTGGGCCTGTTTGGTCTTCTGTCCCGCGATGTTGCGCTGGATGTAGTCCTCGGTGCGGGCGATGCGTTCGCTCTGGCGCCGCCAGGTGGCCTCCTCGCGCGCGCGCGTCTCGGCCGAGGCGCGCAGGTAGAAGCTGTAGTTGCCCGACCACGCGGTGAGGCGCCCGCGGGACAGGTGCAGCGTGCGGTTGGCGACCCGGTCCAGGAAGTGGCGGTCGTGGGAGACGATCACCTGCGCGGCGGGCAGGCGCGGCAGGCGCTCCTCCAGCCACTCGCGCGCGTCGAGGTCGAGATGGTTGGTGGGCTCGTCCAGGAGCAGCACGTCCCCTCCGGTGAGCAGGACCGCCGCCAGGGCCGCGCGCCTGCGTTCGCCGCCGGAGAGCCTGTCGGGATCCAGCCGCCAGAGCGCTTCGCCGACCCCGAGACCGGCGAGGGCCGCCTCGAGGCGCGCGCGCCAGGTGTACCCGTCGCGGCGCTCGTAGGCCGCCTGCAGGTCTCCCTGCTCGTGCGCGAGGGCGGCCGCGTCGCCGGGAGGGGCCGCGGCGATCTCGGCGCCCAGGCGCGTCAGCCCGGCTTCGATGC
>JAHIYU010000141.1 GCA_018814885.1 bacterium
CGGCGCGGCGGTGGCGGTGACCCTGTCCCAGGCGGAACCCGTCTGGCGCGTCGACGTGCCCGTGGTGATCGAGACGCCGGCCGGACCGGTCGAGCGCGTCGTGACTATGGACGGCCCGGAAGTGTCCGTATCCATCGAGGCGCCCGGCGCGACGGCGGTTCACATCGACCCCGACTACCATGTGTTCCGCCGCCTGCATCCGCAGGAGATCGAACCGACCCTCAACCTGGTCCTGGGCGACCCGGAGCCGCGCTTCGTGTTGCCGCAGGGGCCGCTCGCCGCGGCGGGGCGCGCCTTCGCCGGGGACTGGCTCGAGGGCGGCGAGCCGGTGCTCGTGGCCGCCAATGCGCCGGCCGACGGGCACGCCCGCATCCTGCTCGACCCGGATGAGGCGACGCTGGCGGCGCTGCTGCCGGCCGATGCCGTCGTCAGCGGCGACCTGCTTTTCCTGGCGGGGCAGCGGCACGACCTGAAGGAAGTCGACGCGGTGCTGGCCGCCGCGTCCCCGGACGAGCCCGGCGTGACCTGGCTGGTGGTGATCTGCCGGTCGGCGCCGCGGCTCGAACGGCTGGCCGGACGTCTCAGCCATTACGGCAAGTACTCGCATCTGGTGCTCCCGGCGCGCGGCCGGGTGCTCAAGGGGAACTGGCCCGTCGCGCAGTCGCCGTTGAGCGCGGAACTGCGCTGACCGAACGAGGGGATCCGACATGAAGACCAAGCTGACCGTCATCGTCCTGCCCCTGATGATCCTGGCCGCGGCCCTGACCGGCTGCGGCACCAGCAAGGCCCAGCGCGGCGTCCTGATCGGCGGGGCCGCGGGAGCGGCGGCGGGCGCCGCCGTGAGCGACGACGACACCAAGGGCGCCGCCATCGGCGGCGCGGCCGGCGCCCTGATCGGCGGCCTGATCGGCAACTACCTGGACCAGCAGGCCAAGGAGCTCGAGCGGATCGAGGGCGCCGACGTGACCCGCGAGGGCGACCAGCTCATGGTCACCTTCGACAGCGCCATCCTGTTCGACGTGGACTCGTCGGCCCTGCGCGCCGCGTCGGTGGACCTGGTGCAGAGGATGGCCGACGTGCTGGCCCGCTATCAGGAGACCGACATCCTGGTCATGGGCCATACCGACAGCACGGGGCCCGAGGAATACAACATGCGGCTGAGCGAGCGCCGCGCCGAATCCGTGGGCGCCGCCCTGCGGACCCACGGCGTGACGGCGTCGCGCATCCGGGCCCGCGGCTACGGCGAGAACTCGCCCGTGGCCGACAACGCAACCATACCCGGCCGGCAGCAGAACCGCCGCGTCGAGGTCGACATTCGCGTCAACGAGGAGTTCCGCGCGCGCGCCGCGGGGCAGGGCTAACCCACGACCCGGGGGGAACCGGTGAGCAAGTACGAAACGCTCCAGCCTAAATCCGTCTGGCAGATCTTCGCCGAACTGTCCAGGGTACCGCGCGGCTCCGGCAACGAGACCGCCGTCATCGACATGCTCAAGGCCTGGGCCGACGCACGGGGCCTGAAGTGGCGCGACGACGCCGTGGGCAACCTGCTGGTGGAGATCCCCGGCAGCAAGGGCCGGGAGAGGGCGGCGCCCGTGCTGGTCCAGGGGCACGTGGACATGGTCTGCGAGAAGAACAGCGGCACGAAGCACGACTTCGGGACCGATCCCATCAAGCTGGTCGTCAAGGGCGGCTGGGTCGAGGCCGACGGCACGACCCTGGGCGCCGACAACGGCATCGGCGTGGCCATGGGCCTGGCCGTGGCGCTGGAGAAGGGCCTGAAGCATCCACCCCTGGAGATCCTGCTGACCGTCGACGAGGAGCGCGGGCTGACCGGCGCGGCCGGCGTGCGAGCCGGCTTCTTCAAGTCGCGGCGGATGATCAACCTCGATTCCGAGGAGGATGCGGCCCTGTTCGTCGGCTGCGCCGGCGGCCGCGATTCGGACATCGTCGTCAAGAACAAGAAGGTGAAGCTCGGCAAGGGGCTCGTGGGCCGCAGGGTGTCGGTCAAGGGGCTCAAGGGCGGCCATTCGGGCCTGGACATCCACAAGCACCGCGGCAACGCCATCAAGATCCTCACGCGCGTTCTGCTGGCCGCCCACGGCGAGGTGCCGTTCAAGCTGGTCGACATCGACGGCGGCAGCATGCGCAACGCCATCCCCCGCGAGGCCGAGGCGCGGGTGGCCGTCCCCGAGGGCGAGGCCCGCCGGTTCAAGAAGCTCGTGGACGCCGCCGCCGCGCGCATCAAGTCCGAGGAACTGGCCGGCACCGACGAGGGCCTGGTCGTCAAGGTGGGCGGCGCCAGGGTCGCGCACTCGCTCGGCGGCAACTGCACCCTGCGCACCCTGCACCTGCTGGACGCCCTGCCCAACGGCGTGCTCGGCATGAGCACGGCCATCGCCGGCCTCGTGGAGTCCAGTTCCAACGTGGGCGTCGTCAAGACCGACGGCGCGCAGGTCAGGATCATCTGCTGCAGCCGGTCGTCGAACATGTCGGAGCTGGACGGGCTGGTGGCCCGCCACCGCAGCGTCGTCGCCCTGCTGGGCGATCGGGCCGCGATCGCGCAGCCGGAGGGCTATCCCGGCTGGCAGCCCAACCCCCGGTCCACCCTGGTCCGCACCACGGCCGGGATGTACAAGAGGCTGTTCAAGACCGAGCCGGTCCTCACGGCGATCCACGCCGGACTGGAATGCGGCCTGCTGACCGAGAAGTACCCCGGCCTGGACATCGTCTCCTTCGGACCGGACATCACCGGCGCCCATTCGCCCGACGAGCGCGTCAGCATCGAGAGCGTGGGCAAGATCTGGAAGCTGTTCACGGCGGTTCTGGCCGATCTCGACTGACCCGCCTCCGATTCGCCCAGGAAGGCCGCGGCGCCCTGCCGCGGCCTTTTCTGTTGGCACGGGAGTTGCTGATTGTGGGGCGTGGGATTCGGAGTGTCTGCCTTCAACTGATTGCAATCGAATCTTATACGGGGTAGACACCCCGTTCGCGTCGAGGAGCGGATGAACCATGAGTGGGTGTTCGTCATCCAGATCGAGAACAGGGGCGCTCAGGTGAAGGATAACGGGGACAAGACCGTCGCCATGCGCGGACCGCCGGTCACCGTCACGCCCGGCGGGGACAGCCGGCTCGTCGACGATGAGATCGTCGCCGAGTTCGTCTCGCGCCAGAAGGATCTCCTCGAATACCTCGAGAATCTCGTGCTCGACATCGAAGTCAACCAGACCGACGCCGACCTGCCCGACCTCATGCGCTTCTTCCACACCCTCAAGGGCGAGTCGGCCCTGCTGGGCATGGAGGGGATTTCGCGGCTGGCCCACGTCACCGAGGACATGCTGCAGAGGGATCACCTCGCCGATTGCGTGGACCGCATCCTCGGCGTGAAGGACTGGCTCGCCCTCGAGTTCGCGCGCATGACCGGCGAGGACGAAGGGCCCGGCCCCGTGGGCGACATGATCGATGCGCTCGAACACGGCCCGCGCGCCGCCGCCGCCGCGCCGCCGGACCGCGACCCGGACGCGCATTACGACCTGAACCTGCTCGAGCTTGACGTGGACATGCTCCACGACTTCATCGCCGAGGCCGGCGAGCATCTGGACGCGGCGGAAGGCCGCCTGCTGACTCTCGAGGCCGATCCCGGGGACGAGGAGGCGATCAACGCCGTCTTCCGCTGCTTCCATACCATCAAGGGCGTGGCCGGCTTCGTGGAGATGGAGCACATCAAGGTGCTCGCCCACAAGGCGGAGAACCTGCTCGCCCGCGCCCGCAAGGGCGAGTTGCGGCTGCAGGGCATTCCCATGGATCTGACCTTCGCGTCGGTGGACATGCTCAAGCGACTCTGCGAGGACGTGACCGCCGGCATGGCCGGCGACGGGCGTCTGTCGCGCCGGGACGAGCTGTCGGCGCTGATAGAGCGGCTGAGCGCCGCCTGCGGCGAAACAGGCGTCGCGGAGGGCGCGGCA